>NZ_JBNNOB010000033.1:0-29337 GCF_050274375.1 Sphingomonas sp. NPDC019816 | reverse complement strand
ATTCCTCCCCTTGCAGGGGAGGTGGCAGGCCGTCAGGCCTGACGGAGGGGTGTCCCGCTATCGATAGGGTGACACCCCTCCGACGCGCTGCGCGCGCCACCTCCCCTTCCAGGGGAGGAAAAACTTTACCCCCACCGCGCCGCGAAAGCGGCGGCGTCCCAGCCTTCACGACTGAGCGCGGCGAGCAGGTGGTAGAAGGGCACCATGCCCAGCGTGTGCCCCATCGGCCCATGTCCCCGGCCCAGCCCGGGCGCGGCGGCGAGCGCGGCCTGGACGAAGGCGATGGCGCGGTCGACCGAATCCGCCAGCGTCATGCCCTGACCCATCCCGGTGGCGATCGCGCTGGCCAGCGTACAGCCGGTGCCGTGCGTCGATGTCGTATCCAGCCGGGGATGCTGCCAGCGCTGCTCACCCTCCGCCTCGACCAACCGGTCCTCGATCACGGGCCCTTCGCCATGACCGCCCTTGACCAGCAGCGCGCGTGTCTGGTGCCGCACCACCGCCTCGCCCCCCAGTGCCGCCAGTTCGGGCAGGTTGGGGGTGGTCAGCGCGGCCAGGCCCAGGAACCGGCGGAAGGCGGCGATGACATCGGCATCGGCCAGCACCGAACCGCTGGTCGCGATCATGACGGGATCGAACACGACCGGCAGTTCCAGCGTCTCCAGCCGGTCGGCCAGCGCATGCGCGGTTTCGGCCGATCCGATCATCCCGATCTTCACCGCGTCAACGCCGATGTCGCTCAACACGCTGTCGATCTGCGCCATCACCATGTCGGTGGGCACCGGGTGCACCGCCTGCACCCCCAGCGTGTTCTGCGCGGTGATCGCGGTGATCGCCGTCATCGGATGGCCGCCGAGCATCGCCACCGTCTTGATGTCCGCCTGTATGCCCGCCCCCCCGCCGGAATCGGAGCCGGCGACGATCAGGATGCGGGGCGGGGGAGGAGACGTCATAATTTTCGTCATGCCCGCCAAGCCCCCGCGCGGCAAGGGCGGGGCGGGGCGTGATGACCGCACCGGCCGGGAGGCGGAAGGCCGCAAATCCCGGTGTTTGAACGATTTGTCCGCCGCATGATCGGTGGCCGGTCAATGCCGGTTCGTGACGTTTGATGTCCGGGAGGCGTCGGGCTCTTTCCTCGGCGGCCCCAGACCCTATTTCGCAGGCGCATCCAACCGGATGGTCCGGCGTTGCTGCGCCCTGAGACCGAGGCCGTGGCCGCTTGAGGGAGACCTGATTTGATCGTCGATGCCGTACCCCGGACCCGTGTCATCATCGCCGAGGTGTGGCGTCCGCTGCTGGCGCTGTTCATCTGGGACGTGGTCGTCACGGTCGCCTATTATGTCCTGCCCTTCAAGGCGCCCTCGCTGCCGCTGACGCTGTTCGGCACCGCGCTCGCGCTGTTTCTGGGCTTTCGCACCAATTCGGCCTATCAGCGCTGGTGGGAGGGGCGGCAGCTTTGGGGCCTGATGATCAACGCCTCGCGCAACATCGCCCGTAGCGCGCGCAACTTCCTGCCCGATCCCGAAGCGCATGACATGAAGCGTTCGATCGTGCTGCGCCAGATCGCCTATGTGAACGCGCTGCGCTGTCAGTTGCGCAAGCAGCCGGTGGACGGCGAGGTGCTGCGCTTCCTGTCGCGCGGCGAGGCGGAGCCTGCGCTGGCACGCACCAACACCGCCAACGGCCTGCTCGACGGGACCGGTCGGCGGATCGACGATGCCCGCCGCAAGGGCTGGATCGACACCATCCAGCAGACGCAGATGGAATCGGTGCTGGTCGACATCGCCAATTCGCAAGGCGGCATGGAGCGGTTGAAGAACACGCCGCTGCCCAACCAGTATCGCTTCATCCCGGCCTTCTTCACCCGGTTGTTCTGCGTGCTGCTGCCGATCGGTCTGGTCGAGACGCTGGGCTTCGCCACGCCGATCGGCTCGTCGATCGCGGGCCTGATGTTCCTGGCCGCGCTTCAGATCGGCGACGACCTGGTCGATCCCTTTTCCGACACGGTACACGATCTGCCGCTGAGTGCGATGTGCCGGACGATCGAGATCGACCTGCTCCAGGCGATCGGCGACCCCGCGCCCGAGCCGATGAAGCCGGTCGACGGAGTGTTGTGGTGATATGAAGCTCCTCCCCGGCACGGGGAGGAATGTCTTTACGCCGCGTTGTCGATGCCCAGTTCGCCCAGCTTGCGATACAGCGTCGACCGGCCGATCCCCAGCCGCCGCGCCACTTCGGTCATGCGGCCGCGATAATGGCCGATCGCCAGGCGGATGACGTCGGCCTCGATATCCTCCAGCGGGCGCAAATGGCCGTCGGGGCGGAACAGGTTGATCCCGCCATTGTGCAGCGTGCCCTGCGCCCCCGATGGCGTCGACGGACGGTCGCCGAGCGAGGCGATCTGCGGGAAATCGGCAGCGGTCAGCGCATCGCCCTCGCACAGCACCGCGGCGCGGAAGAGCGCGTTCTGCAACTGGCGGACATTGCCCGGCCAGTCGTAGCGGCGCAGCAGGTCGAGCGCCTCGTCGGTAATGTCGAGCGCGTACAGGCCCGGCTGCTGCGCGATCCGATCGAGCAGATGGCGGGTCAGCGCGGGGATGTCGTCCGCCCGGTCGCGCAGCGGCGGTATGGCGACCTGGACGACGTTGAGTTTGTAATAGAGGTCCTCGCGGAACCGCCCCGCCTCGACCGCCTCCAGCAACCGGCCATCGGCGGCGGCGATCACGCGGACATCGACCTCGCGCGCATGGCGTGCGCCCAGCGGCACGATCGCGCCCGTCTGGAGCATGTCGAGCAGCCGGCCTTGCGTGTCGAGCGGCATGCCGGCGATCTCGTCGAGGAACAGGCTCGATCCGTCAGCTTCGACGATCTTGCCCACCCGGCGCTCGAACGCGCCGGCGAAGGCGCCTTCCTCATGGCCGAACAGGATGCTGTCGAGCATGTTGGCCGGCGTGGCGGCGCAGTTGACGCGCACCATCTCGCGCTGGGCGCGCGGGCTGGCGACGTGGATCGCCTCGGCCAGCGATTCCTTGCCGACACCGCCTTCGCCCTCGATCAGGACGGCAACGCGCGCGCGCGCCGCCTTGGCCGCGACGCCCAGTGCCGCGCGGAACTCGGGCGTGTCGCCGACGATCTCGTCAAAGGCGAGCAGCGCGGGGATCTTCTCGGTCAGCGGACGCAACTCGCCGCTGGTCTGGCGCGCGACGCACGCCTCCAGCGCGGCGAGCAACCGCTCGGGGGCCAGCGGCTTGACCAAAAAGTCGGTCGCGCCGGCGCGCATCGCCGCCACCGCCTGCGCCACCGAGTCGTTGGCGGTCAGCATCAGGATGGGCAGTTCGGGGCGCAGGCCATGACATTCGGCGATCAGCGCGGTAGCGTCCGCCCCCGGCGCCCAGTGATCGATCAGCACCGCGTCCAGCTCGCGCCCCTGCGCCGATCCCATGATCGAGGCGGCCATGTCGGCATCGGTCGCGAACAGGGTACGCCAGCCGCCCCGCTGCGCCAGCGCGGCGATCAGCCGGCGCTGGGCAGGTTCGTCATCGATCAGCAGCAGCAAACGTTGGCCGTTGCGCGTCATAACCCGTCCTGTAACCCCTGTTGGTCGTTCTATAGCGCAACTTCGTTAAAATCCGCGTTAATTCGGGACAGTTTTCGTCGGCCGCATCGGCGAGACAATTTCCCTAGTCTTTACAGTCATGCGCAAGGATGCGGGGTTTGGCGTTTCGCCCCTTTCGGGCTTGATCCCCTCACGCGGGCGCATACACTCGCCGCCAGGACGAACGGGGCGATCAACGTCCCGGCGATATCGGAGGTGAGGGAGCATGGCCGCCAACGAGACCGGCACGGGCGACATCAAGGGCAATGTCGCGACCTATGACTTGATGATCGCGCTTCTCAAATGGGGCGCGGTCGCGGCCGCCATCCTGGTTGCGATCGTCATCTGGCTGATCGCCTGATGCCCCCCGGCATCGCGGTCCTGCTCGAAAGCGCCGAGGCCGAACGCCGTGTCGCCGCCACGCCGGAGACGGTGCGCAAGCTGATCGCGCTGGGTGCGCGCGTGGCGGTCGAGCGCGGGGCGGGGGAGCGGGCCGGGATCGTGGACGGCGATTACGAACAGGCGGGGGCGACCGTCGCCGACCGCGCGGGCGTTCTGGCGGGGGCGGATATCGTGCTGGCGGTGCAGGCGCCCGAGCCGGCGACGCTGGCGGGCATGGCGCCGGGGGGCTGGGTGGTCGCGGCCTTCGATCCCGTTCGGCGGCGCGAGACGGTGGCGGGCTATGCCGCCGCTGGCCTGGAGGCGCTGGCGATGGACTGGATGCCGCGCATTACCCGCGCCCAGTCGATGGACATATTGTCGTCCCAGTCGAACTTGGCGGGCTACAAGGCGGTGCTGGAGGCGGCGAGCGCCTATGGCCGTGCCTTTCCGATGATGATGACGGCGGCGGGGACTATTCCGGCCGCGCGCGCCTTCGTGATGGGGGTGGGCGTCGCCGGGTTGCAGGCGATCGCGACCGCCAGGCGTCTGGGCGCGCAGGTGTCGGCCACCGATGTCCGCTCGGCCACCCGCGAGCAGATCCAGTCGCTGGGCGCCAAGCCGATCTTCGTCGAGGGCGTGGCGGGGATCGAGGGCGAGGGCACGGGCGGCTATGCCGGCGAGACCAGCGAGGAATATCGCAAGGCGCAAGCCGAACTGGTCGCCGGGCATATCGCCAAGCAGGACATCGTCATCACCACGGCGCTGATCCCCGGCCGCCCCGCGCCGCGCCTCGTCACCGATGCGCAGATCGCGACGATGCGCCCCGGCAGCGTGATCGTCGACCTGGCGGTCGAGGCGGGCGGCAATGTCGAGGGCGCGGTCGCGGGCGAGGTGGTGCGGCGGCACGGTGTGACGATCGTCGGCCACCGCAACATGCCCAGCCTGCTCGCCGCCGACGCCTCCGCGCTGTTCGCGCGCAACCTGTATAATTTCCTGGCGGCGTTCTGGGACAAGGAGGCCGAGCGGCCGGTGCTTGATGCGGAGATCGGTGACGCGATCCGCCTGACGAAAGATGGGCAGGTGGTGAACCCGAGGTTGTCGCAATGATCCTCCCCGGAACGGGGAGGGGGACCGGCGAAGCCGGTGGAGGGGGCGCGCGGCAAATACGTCGTCCCGAAGTATCACTGGCCCGCAAGCTAAGACGCACCATGACATTGCCGGAGGTCATGCTCTGGCAACAGCTTCGCGGTGCGCCCGGCGGAATTAAATTCCGGCGGCAACATCCAGTTGGGTGCTACATTGCCGATTTCTTCTGCCCAAAAGCGCGCCTGATCGTCGAAGTCGACGGTGCCCTACATGGCATAGAGACGCGGTCCATCCGGGACACCGCGCGCGACCGATATTTGAACGACAACGGGTACAGGGTCATGCGGATCGGAGCCGCCGGCATCTTGCGCGACGTGGAGGCGGTTGCCGCTTCGATCGTCTCGCTGGCGGCGGCCCCCCTCCACCACTCGCCTGCGGCGAGTGGTCCCCCTCCCCGTGCCGGGGAGGAATAGCATGGACTTCATA
Source organism: Sphingomonas sp. NPDC019816 (assembly GCF_050274375.1). Lineage (NCBI taxonomy): Bacteria > Pseudomonadati > Pseudomonadota > Alphaproteobacteria > Sphingomonadales > Sphingomonadaceae > Sphingomonas > Sphingomonas sp. NPDC019816. The sequence goes on along the minus strand of NZ_JBNNOB010000033.1, from coordinate 23,789 downwards.
GCGATCCTGTCGATCTTCGTGCTGGCGTGTTTCGTCGGCTATTATGTCGTCTGGTCGGTGACGCCGGCGTTGCACACGCCGTTGATGGCGGTGACCAACGCCATTTCCTCGGTCATCATCGTCGGTGCGCTGATCGCGTCCGCCGCGACCTCGGGGGCGACCGGTTCGGGGGTCGCCAAGTGGTTGGGGCTGGGCGCGGTGGTACTGGCCAGCATCAATATCTTCGGAGGCTTTGCGGTGACGCAGCGGATGCTCGCCATGTACCGCAAGAAGGAGAAGCGCTCGTGATCGCCCCAGTGTCACCTGCGCTGCCGCCTGCACCGCTTGCTCCGGCGGTCGAGGCCGTCGTCGCCAATCCTTTCGTCTCGCTCGCCTATCTGGTGGCGGGTGTTTGCTTCATTCTGGCGCTGCGCGGGCTGTCGAGCCCGACGACCAGCCAGCGAGGCAATCGCTTCGGCATGATCGGCATGGCGATTGCGGTCGTCACGACGCTGGTGACGCATGTGCCCCTGCGAGCCGATGCCCTACCGCCGGGGAATCCCCACGATCTGATGATCGATTGGACGGCGGCGTTCGAAATCCTCGCCGCCATCGGGCTCGGCGCGCTGATCGGTATCACCACCGCCCGCCGCATCGCGATGACCGCGATGCCGCAACTGGTGGCTGCCTTCCACTCGCTGGTCGGCCTCGCCGCCGTGGCGGTCGCCTGTGCCGCCTTCCTCAACCCGCTCGCCTTCGACATCGCCGACATGGTCGTGCCGATGATCGGACAGCCCTTCGCCAGCATCCATGTCGTCAGCCGGGTGGAAATGGCGCTGGGCGTGGCGATCGGCGCGATCACCTTTTCGGGCTCGGTCATCGCCTTCCTGAAGCTCAACGGCAATATGGGGGGCAAGCCGATCCTGCTACCCGGCCGCCATGCGCTGAACCTCGGCATCCTCGGCGCGATCATCATTCTGGTGGCGATGTTCACCCGTGATCAGGCGCCGTGGATTTTCTGGACGATCACCATCCTGTCCTTCGCCATCGGCTTCCTGCTGATCATCCCCATCGGCGGCGCGGACATGCCGGTCGTGGTGTCGATGCTGAACAGCTATTCGGGCTGGGCAGCCGCCGCGATGGGCTTCACGCTCCACAATAGCGCGATGATCATCACCGGCGCGCTGGTCGGCAGCTCGGGTGCGATCCTGTCCTATATCATGTGCCGGGCGATGAACCGCAGCTTCATTAGCGTGATCGCGGGCGGCTTCGGAGCGAGCGATGCGGGCAGTAGCGGCGGTGGCGCGGCGGTCGATCGCCCGTGGAAGCGCGGCAGCGCCGAAGACGCAGCCTTCCTGATGTCCCAGGCCGAGCAGGTCGTGATCGTCCCCGGTTACGGCATGGCGGTGGCACAGGCGCAGCACGTCCTGCGCGAGATGGGCGATCTGCTGAAGAAGGAGGGCGTGCGCGTCAAATACGCCATCCATCCGGTGGCGGGGCGGATGCCCGGCCATATGAACGTGCTGCTGGCCGAGGCGAACGTGCCCTATGACGAGGTGTTCGAGCTGGAGGACATCAACGCCGAGTTCGCGCAGACCGACGTCGCCTTCGTCATCGGCGCGAACGACGTGACCAACCCGGCGGCCAAGACCGACACATCCTCGCCCATCTACGGCATGCCGGTGCTGGATGTGGAAAAGGCCAAGACGGTGCTGTTCATCAAGCGCTCGATGGGCGGCGTCGGCTATGCCGGGGTCGATAACGAGCTGTTTTATCGCGACAACACCATGATGCTGCTGGCGGACGCCAAGAAGATGGTCGAAGAGATCGTCAAGGCGCTCGGTTGAGCGCCTGATTCGCGCGGACGTCGACTCCCGGACGTCCGCATGGGTCGCACGTCATGATGCACGCGCCGCGCTCGCGTGCCGTCATGCCGTGCGACCGAGGACGACGAGGCGAGCCCGCATCGGCGGGCGGCGGGGGGCGTAGTTGGACCAGCATGATCCTTATGGCGACGGCTTTTCGGTCGTCCTGATCGGCGCGCCGGCGCTGGCGGGGGCCGCGACGCAAGCGGTGCGACAGGCCGGCGGGCGCGTGATGCGTTGCATCGATTGGCCGGCGGTGGCCGAGGAGATCGGGCGACAGGCGGGGCGGCCGCTGTTGCTGATCGACACCCACGGCGCCTCGGCGGCGGCGAAGGAGGTCGCACTGGCGCGGATCGACGCGGTGGCGACCGCGCTCGACCTGTCGATCGTCGTCAGCCTGCCCTTGGCGGACATCGATCTGGTGGCGGCGATGCTGCTCGGCCCGCGCGTCGCGATGTTGTGCGACGCCAGCGAACTGGAACTGGTCGCGGCGCTGGCGGTGGCGGGCGCGACCAACAGCGGCGCGACGATGCTGCACAGCCATGTCCGGGAGGGCGAATCGGAACGCCTGCGCCAGCTGAACGCCGAGGTGGCGCGCATCGCCGAGGTGCTGGCGCGGCTGTCGACCCATGGCGACGACGACCCGCGCGCTGGCGGGGTCAGCGACCGGCATCAGAGCTTTCACGTCGCGCCCGCGCGTGCCCAGCCGGGCGATGCCGAGCTGATCCGCCGGATGATCCGCGCGCGGCGGCTGCGCGACGGCTTCTTCGGATCGGGACTGTTCGAGGAGCCGGCCTGGGACATGCTGCTCGATCTGTACGCCGCGCATCTGGAAGGCGGGCAGGTATCGGTGTCGAGCCTGTGCATCGCCGCCGCCGTCGCGCCGACCACCGCGCTGCGCTGGATCGGCAAGATGACCGAGGCGGGGCTGTTCGCGCGCCAGCCCGATCCGGCCGATCGCCGCCGCGCCTTCATGGTGCTGACCGACCGCGCGCTGGAGGGGATGCGCGCCTATCTGGCGGCGATGCGGCGGCTGGAGGCGATCTAGCTCACCCCGCCAGCGCCCAGCGGATCGCGCCGCCCAGCCGCCGCGTGCCCAGCCGGATCGCGGGCCGCATCGCGCCCGTCGCCTCCAGCCCGTGCAGTTGCGCGGCCCAATCCGGCAGCAGCGCGATCCCGGCCTGGGTCAGCCATTTGCTGACCGGCACCAGTGCGGGCGTCGGCGCCGGCTGGTTGAGCAGGGTGCGCGCCACCATCCGCGTCCGTGCATCGACGCGCAGCTCGGCGCGGATCGAGCTCAGGAAACGCGCCAGCTGATGCCGATCCTCGGGTACGTCGCGCGCGCCCAGCCGGTGCGCGATCGTCGCCATCTCCGCCAGATACCGGTCGGCCCGCGCGTCGGGAAAATCGGGGTCGCGATAAGTGCGGTGCGCGCGCAGGAAGCTGTCGACCTCGGCGGCGTGGACGAAGGTGAGGAGGTGCGGATCGTCGGCGGCATAGGCCGTACCATTGGGCAGCGTCCCCTTCACACGGGCATGGACGGAGCGCACCCGCGCGATCATCCGTTCGGCCGCCTCGGTCGAACCATAGGTGGTGACCGAGATGAACCCCGCCGTGCGCCGCAGCCGGCCCGCCATGTCGTGCTGAAAATTGCTGTGATCCCACACGCCCGCCAGCGCGGCCGGGTGGAGCATCTGAACAAGCAGCGAGGCGATGCCGCCCGCCATCATCGCGGTGAAGTCGCCATGCACCGCCCAGGTCGCCGAGCCGGGCCCGAACAACCCGTCATCGCCGGGCGGCCGCGACAGGTCCAGCCGATCGCTGCCGACGACGTCGCGTATCTGATCGGCGATCTGGCGGCGGACGGGAAGCATGATGGGGTAACGCGCGGCGTTGCGGGGTGTTGCGCACGTGAGAGAGGGCGAACGGCCCGCGCCATTCTGCCTCCGTTCGCACTGAGCGAAGTCGAAGTGCACGCCCGGCGTTGGCGGCGGGGTTGGTCCGTGGCCTTCGACTTCGCTCAGGCGGAACGGCTGACGGGGTATGCGCACCGGTCGGCCCCCCCATTCACCCCGAGCAAAGTCGAAGGCCACGCAAGATACTCACCCCCGCTTGGCCGTCTCCCATGCCGCGATTTCGTCAGGGAAACGCCGCTCCACCACTAGGTCGCTTGCCGTCTCGGCGGCCAGGTCGACCGCGACCGAGCCCGCCCATTCATAGGTCGCATTGCCCGACAGGGTGACCATGCCATCCTCGCCGGCGAAGGCGCGGACCAGGCCGCCGCGATTGAACACCACGGTGGGCACGTCCCAGGCGATACGGCCGGTCAGGCAGGCCGCATAGGTGGACGCCGCCATCGCGCTGCCGCAGCTGTCGGTCAGGCCGACGCCGCGCTCGAAGGTGCGCACGAACAGTGAGTCCCCGCGCACTTCGACGAAGGAGACATTGGCGCGGTTGGGCAGCCAGTCGGGCGCGGCCTCGCAGATTTCGCCGAGGCGGACCAGTTCGGCCTCGTCCACCGTCTCGACGAAATGGACGAAATGGGGGTTGGGCATGGTGACGGCGGTGAAGCGGCGCGCGGGGTCCAGCATCGGCAGCACCGCATCGACCAGCCGCTCGGGCGCGCCATGGATCGGCCAGGCGGCGGTCGCCAGCCCGGCGGGGCCGGCGGTCTCGCGTACCGTATAGACGCCGGGCATCAGATCGGCGTCATGCGACGCGGTGGCGTAGGAGGTCTTGAGCCGGACGGTGGCGGCGTCGATGCCCAGCGCCTCGAACCCCGCCCGCGCGACGCAGCGCACGCCGTTCAGACAGGTCTCGGCCTCGCTGCCGTCGCTGTTGCGCATCACCATGCCGAATTCGGCGCGGTCGTCACCGGGGACGAGAAGGAGCAGCCCATCACCGCCGACCGGCCCGGCGCGATCGGCCAGCGCGCGCGCCACACCCGCCCACTGGGTGTCGCTCAAGGTCAGCGCCCGCGCATCGATCATCGGGAAGTCGTTGCCCGACCCATGGCATTTTACGATCGCGAACCGCATCGCGGGACCTCCGGGAAAAGCTGTCGAGTGGCCCGCTTAGCCCAGCCGACCGGTCGCCGCCAGCGGGGCGGGGCTTGCCATCGCGGCGGGACTGTCCGACACCTTGGAACCGGGAAGGTTCAAGGGGGAGATGGCGATGATCACCGCGATCCGCGAAGTGCGCCGCGCCAAGGGCATGACGCTGGACGATGTCGCGCGGGCCTGTTGCCCGCCCACCACGCCGCAGACGATCGGCCGGTTGGAGATGGGCACGCGCACCGTGTCCTTGCCATGGCTGAACCGGATCGCGGCCGCCTTGGGCTGCACCACCGCCGATCTGGTGACCCTGCCGGTGCGCGAGACCCTGCCCGTGGCGGCGCTGCTGGGGCCGCGCGGTGCGGTCGCGCCCCGGACGGCCCGCGTCGTCTCGCCGCCCTGCGCCGGGCCGGGCATGATCGCGGTGACGGTCACTGGCGCGGTCGGCGAATACCGGGCGGGCGATGAGCTCTGGTGCGAACCGCTGGCGCCCGATAGGTTCGCCAGCGCCATGAATCGCGATATCCTCGTCCCCCGGCCCGCCGGCGGTTATGTCTTTGCCCGTCTGGCGGGTCTGCCCGGCGACGGGCTTCATCTGTTGCCGCTCGAACCCGGTGCGGCGGGTGTGACGGTGGCCGCGCCGGCCTGGATCGCGCGGGTTGCCCGGCTCGTGCGGACGCTGTGATGCGCCCGATCCTGCCGCTCGCCCTGATACTGGCGCTGCCGGCCGCCGCCCCGCAGACGCCGCCCACCGCCCCCACCGCCCCCGCTACCGGCGCGCGTCCGGCGCCCCTGACGATCGAAAAGCCGGTGATCGTGCGCGCCTATCCGCATGACACCACCGCCTTCACCGAAGGGCTGCTGATCGCCGATGGCGCGCTGTACGAAAGCACGGGGCGCGAGGGGCAGAGCGTGATCCGCCAGGTCGATCTGGCGAGCGGCAAGACGCTGCGCCAGGCGACCGTGCCCGATGGGCTGTTCGGCGAGGGGATCGTCGCCTGGGGCCCCGAACTGCGCAGCGTCACCTGGCATGGCGGACGCGGCTTCCGCTGGAGCCGGCCGGGGCTCAAGCGGCTGGGCGAGTGGAAATATCAGGGTGAGGGCTGGGCGATGACCGATGACGGTCGCCACATCATCCTGTCCGACGGCACGCCGCGCCTGCGCTTCCTGGACCCCACCACCATGGCGGTGGTCCGCACGCTGGACGTCACCGCCAATGGGCGGCCGCTCAAATATCTGAATGAGCTGGAATATATCGACGGGCAAATATGGGCCAATGTCTGGATGACGCCCTATATTGTGCGGATCGATCCGGCCAGCGGCATGGTGAAGGGCGTGGTCGACCTGAGCGAGGCGGCGGCGCGCGCCGGCGTGACCGATCGGGACTCGGTGGCCAACGGCATCGCCTATGACCGCGTGAAGCATCGCATCTTCGTGACGGGCAAGAACTGGCCCGAATTGTACGAGATTCGCCTGGGGTAGGCCGCGCGCTGACGACCCACCGGCGGCCATATGCACGCCAGCATGAAGCCTCGCGAAATCAAATCCCTAACATGGATTATTAATCGCTTGGCGGCATTGCGTTATAAGGCTAGGCAAAGCAGCCCGACCCGGACCTGTATTCGGGAACGGTAAGAACAGGAGCAGAGATTCTTGCCGACCAGTACGCGTTTTGTCGTTTCGCTGCACATGCTGGCGCTGCTGGCCGATCATGGCGATGTTCCGCTGCGCTCGGAGGATATTGCCGCCAGCGTCAATTCCAACGCCGCGGTGGTGCGCGCGCTGCTGCTGCGGCTGGCGAGCGCGGGGCTGACCCGTTCGCAACTGGGCAATCGCGGCGGTGCGATGCTGGCGCGGCCATCGTCGGAAATCCGGCTGGTCGAGGTCTATCACGCGGTCGAGGATCGCAACTTCTTCGCCTTCCACCGCCAGCCACCCGAGGGCGACAGCGCGATCGATCGCCACATCACCCCCAGCCTGGAGGCGATCCTGACCCCGGTGCGGGAGGCGCTGGAGGAAAAACTCGCCGGCCTGACGCTGGACGATGTGCTGACCGATATCCGCACGCGGGCGGGCGCGTCGCATCTGGCGTTCGATGCGATGGCCATGTCCGGGCGACACGCCTGATCAGACGAGGTTGAGGTCGGCAGGCCGCGTCGCTGGGAACAGCGTGCCGAGCCGATCCCGGGACAGTCCGAACTGGCGCGCCACCAGCCCGCCGATCAGTCCGCGATAATCGGTCAGCACCGGCAGGTCGCGATCCTGATTGAGCGTGGCGGCGGACAGCGCCACCTGCTCGCCCGCCATCCGCCCGCCGGATACGCCGCCGCCCATCACCCAATAGATGCTGCCATGCCCATGGTCGGTGCCCCGGTCGCCATTTTCACGGAAGGTGCGGCCGAACTCGGACATGACGACCACGGTCGTCGTCCGCCATGCCACCGGCCCGATCGCCTGCGCGAAACCGGCCAGCCCGCGTCCCAGATCGCCGATCCGATCGGCGAGATAGCCGGTCGCTCCGCCCTGGTTCACATGCGTGTCCCAGCCGCCGACATCGACAAAAGCCAGGTTGAACCGGTCGCGCATCAGCGTGCCGATCCGCTGCGCCGACAGTGCGAAACCCTTGGCGGACACCGCGCCCCGGCTGGCCGCCTTCATCTCTTGGTCCAGCGTCTTGTAGACGGTGTCGCGCACCGCGAAGCCCTGGCTCACCGACCGGGCGAGATCGGGGTGATCGGCGTACATGCCCTGGATCAGCGCGGCCTGGCGCTGGTCGATCGGCTTGCCGACATTGGCGAGGGCGAGATTGGGCACCGGCTCCTCGCCGCCGCGAAAACAGAGCGGCAACTGATCGGTAAAGGCGATCGGCCGCTGGCCCGTCCCCAGAATGTCCGCCAGCCGCGCCATGAAGCCCGAGCCGTAATTGCGATGCCCGCCGACCGGCTGGCCCAGTTCGATGCTATCCTGCGTCTCGAAATGGCTGCGGCTCATATCGTCGGTGCCGGCAAAGGGTACGAAGGCGATCTGCTTCGCCTGCCAAAGCGGCAGGATCGAATCCCTCAGCGCGGGATGCAGCGCCCAGTCGGCATCGAGCGGCAGCGGCGCGTTCGGATCGGCCGGATCGGGCTTGGCCAGCGCGATGGTGGGCCGCGACTGGCGGTAAAAGTCACTGGCGCCGGGCACGATGATATTCACCGCGTCATAGGCACCGCGCAGGAACACGACCAGCAGGCGGCTGCCCGCCTGCGGCGCGGCGAAGGCGCGGCCGGCGACGACCATCGGGGCGAGCGCGGCGGCACCGACCAGCAGGTCGCGGCGATGGACATGGGGAAGCGTCATCGCATCCTCCTATCGATGCATGAAGGCGGGAGATGAGAAATACAGCGCGTTCCACTCCGCCGGCGAACGCGCCTGCGCCAGTGCGGCCAGCGTTGGCTCGCCCAGCGTCCCCATCCGCGCGGCGAGGATGGGCGAGTCCTTCAGCATCGGTGGCGCGGAGGGCGGGGGCGGCGTGGCGGGATCGGCATCGGGCGGCTGGAAAAGCCGTGCCGCGCCATTGCCCAGCGCCCGCGCGATATCGAACCGCGTCGCCATCTGCCCCGGCGCGGCCCAAGCCGCGCTCGACAGGTCGTAGCCGTCGGGCGTTTCGTGATCGTACAGTCCCTCGCCCATCTGCCGGATCCAGGCGATGATCGGCCGGACATTGGTGATGTCGCGATCCCCATAGCCCAGTCGTACCGCCGACAGCGTGTAGCCGACCGGATCCTTGAACCCCTTGCCCAGCGACGCCGGGAAATCGCGCGAGCGGATCATCGTCTTCAAGACCGCCGCGATGTCGCCATGCGTCTGGCGAAAGGTGGCGGCCATGTGCGCGACCAGCGCGGGCCGCGGATCATCACCCATGAAATAGGTCGCGATCCGACGCGAGACATGGGTGGCGGTGGCGGGGCTTTCCGCGATCAGGTCCAGCGCCTGCTCCACCTCGGCAAAGCCCGTGCCCTTGATCTCGTGACCCAGGAAATGTTTCGTCCCGAAGTCGTGGCGCGCCGGATTGAACGCGAACAGCCCGGCGCGGCGGTAAAAGGGCTGGAGCGCGGGTTTCAACCGGGGCGCATCCGGTTTCAGGTCAACCCCGACGCCGGTCAGGATGCGCGCCAGTTCCTGCACGTCCGTCTGGGTATAGCCCGATCCGACGCCCATGGAATGAAGCTCCATGATCTCGCGCGCGTAATTCTCGTTGATCTTGCCGGCGGCGTTCTGGTCATTGTCCAGATAGCGCAGCATGGCCGGATGGCGCAGCGTCGCCTCCAGCAGATCGCGGAACCGGCCGAGCGCATGGGCGCGGATCGTTTCCTCATAGTCGCCGACCATCGCGCGGATGTCGCGCTTGCCCGCCTGCACGTTGAAATGGTTGAACCAGAACCACGTCATCCGCTCGCGCAGTTGGTCGGGCGAATAGAGCGCGCGCAGGATGAAGCGGGTGCGGGCCTCGTCCGCCAGGCCGTTCATCGCCTTTTGATAGGCCTGGCGTGCCGCCTTTTTCCGGTCGGGGTCGGCGATGGTCTTCAGGTCGCGCTGCATGGCATCGGCTTCGACGACCAGCGCGGCGACGGGTTCGCGGTTGATGCGCAAGCCGTCGATGCGGGCCTGGACCACCGGAGGCAGGGGATCGATCCGATCGTCGAGCTGATGACGCAGCCAGGCGTCGCTGCTTGGCGCGGGGCCGGTGTCGGGCGCGGCGGAGGGGCCCCAGCCCAGCCGCTCGACCCAGGCGGCGGCGCGCGCCGGGTCGGCGGCCTGCGCCGGCATGGCCGTTGCCAGAACCGGCGCCCATATCGTCCAGAAAGCGACCCGCGCCATGTCGCGCCATCCGTTCCGCCTGCCGCCAACGAGTCGGGCACAGGCTTCATTGCAAGATAATCTGACGGCCCGAGGCTGAACCCCGGCTTGCCCGGATGTGAAAAGAGCGTCAGCGGATGGTCACGAGGGACGAAAGGGAACGTTACTTCGGCAGCGTGCAGTCTGCGGGCCGCGTCACCGGGTTGCAGCGTTCCATCACCCCACCGGGCAGGGTCACGGTAAAGCCCCGGTTCCACGGTCGCGTCGGCGCGCCGGGATAATAATCGGTCGATACCGCCTGTGCGCCGCTGTCGATCGCGGCCTGTTGGCGGCTGTGGTCGTTTTCGCGGGCCTCGCGCGTGTCGGCGTCGCTGCGGGTGCGGACGATGAAGCCCCGTTTCACCCAGTCCCTGATCTTGCCGCCGTCGGTGCGCGGGTCGCCGACGATCTCGACCGAGGCCTCGGGCTGGTCGGTGTCGTACCAGCCGAACATCGCCCGCCCCTGGAGCGAGGGATGGCCCGCCCGGTAACGGTCGGACACGTCCGATGGCGTATCGAGCACGAACCAGATTTTCCCGCGAGTGCGATCGAGCGTCGGCCAACCTTTGGTGGTTACCGCCTCGCGCAACGTCGGCGCCTTGCCGCGTACATCGTCCGGCGTGATGATCCGGTCGGGCGTCAGCACGTCGCGGATCTCGGCGTCGAGTGCGTCGAGCAGCGGCGCGGTCAGCGGCAGCGGATCGGTGACACCGGGCTTGTCGATCGGCCGGTCGGCAGCGTTGATCGTCACCATGATCGGCAGGTGGCGCGGATGCGCGCGCGACCAGGCGTCGATCTGGCCGAGGCACTGTTTGAGCGTGCCGCAGGACCGGTAATCGACTTCCGGGATGTGGAAGACCTTGAAGCCCGGCTTCATCATCGCCGCACGGTCGAAACCGGTCTGCTCGCCGGCGGCGCGTGCCAGGGCCTCGCCCTTGGGATCGGCGAAACGGCCGCCTTGCGGGTCGGCGAAGATATCGATCTCCAGCTGGCGCACGCCGCGATCGAGCTGCTGCGCTAAGGTCAGGTGATCGTAATCCAGTGCAGCGGCGAGCTTGGGATCGCGCCGTTCGAGTTCGGCGAAGACGGCGGGCGCGATCCGCTTCTTATAGCTGTTGTGCGAGCCGACGACCTGGATGTCGTTCATCCGCAAGGGCTCTTGCGGCGCCGGGGCGGCGGCGGTCGCGAGGACCGCCGCCAGCGTCAGAAAGGTCCGGGCCGACATCAGAACTCGGCCCGCACGCCGAACAGGATCGTCCGGCCGTAATAGTTGATCTCGCCGAAGCGCATCTTGCTGTCGTTATAGGTGTTCTGGCGCGCGCCGGCCAGATTGATGCCCTCCAGCGTCAGCGTCATGTTGTCGGCGGTGCGCACCGACAGCTGGCCGTCGAGCGAACCGAAGGCCGCGACGTAGGTAGGCGCCTGCACCGTGCTGCCCGTGCTCGACAGATATTTGTCGCGCCAGACATAGGAGAGCCGCGCTGACAGCGGCCCCTTGTCGTAGAAGCCGACCAGGTTGAAGCTGTTCTTCGACAGGCCGATCAGCTGATCCTTGATGGTGCGCGACCCCGCCGTGTAGTCGGCGCTCACCTCGGTATGCGTATACGACCCCTGTACGCCGAAGCCGTCGAACGGTTCGGGCAGGAAGGTGAAGACCTGGCTATAGGCCGCCTCCGCGCCGTACACCTTGGCATTGCCGCCATTGACCGAGCTGGAGAGGCGGACGGTTCCGCGACCCGGAATGTTGATCTCGGTATTCGACTGGGTGATGTAATCGTCCATCGCCTTGTAGAAGACCGCACCCGACAGCATGCCCGAGGGGGCGAAATACCATTCCAGTGACCCGTCGAACTGGGTGGCGAGGAAGGGGACCAGCTGCGGATTGCCGCCGCTGGCGGTCGGCGCGTCGGTCGACACGGTGATGCGCGGTGCGGTGTCGGTGACGTTGGGGCGGGTCAGCACGCGGCTGGCCGCCAAACGACCGACCAGCTTCTGCGTCAGGTCGGCGCGCAGGTTGAAGCTGGGCAGGACGTTGTTGAACGTCTTGGGGTAGCTGACCGGCGTGGCGGTATTGCCGGCGGTCAGCGTACCGCTCGCCACCTGATCGGTGTGGACATAGCGCACGCCGACATTGCCGCTGACCGGTACCTGCCCTGCGTCGAACTGGTAATCGGCGCGGACATAGGCGGCGGCGATCTTTTCCGACACGACGAAGGACGAACGGCGGTCGCCCAGCGACAGCGGTTGCGCGGCGATAGCGGGGGTGAAGAAATTGCCGACATAGGCCGCCGTCGTCGGGACCAGCCAGTTGCGGAACACATTGCCACCCACGCCCGACAGGAAGTCGTCATAGGGCAGCGTTTGATAGGCGCCCGCGCCGTAGTTGGTCAGCGGCTGGTTGGTGCCGGTGTCGATCAGATAGTCGCGGCGGAAATAGTCGCGCTTGCGCCAGTGATATTCGCCACCCGCCGCCAGCTTCGACAGGAAGCCGTCGAAATCATGCGCGACGTCGAGGCGCGAGTAGAAGTCCCAATCCTTGCTGTCCTTGGGCGCGATGTTGAACTGGAACAGCTTGTAATTGGCCGGATTGGTGACGTCGACCGGCGTGGTGAAGGTCGACATCGTCTGATAGCCGGCCGACGCGTCATAGGTCAGCGGCGCGATGAAATAGGCGCGGCTGCGCACCGTGCCGGTGCGATAGTCGGGGTGATAGCTGTGCGCCGCCGACCAGTTGACGTTGGCGGTGACATGCCAGCGATCGGGGTTCCATGCCTGCTTCAGGCCGATGGTCAGCAGGTCGTGGCGGTTCAGGCTGTATTCGCGGGTGCCCATGAAACGGGCATTGGCGATCGTCGCCTTGGTGATCGTGTCGCCGGTGACGGTATAGCCGGGCTGGAGCACGGTCGGCAGCTGCTTGACGCCGCCGATCGTGACGTTGACGTCGTCCGGGTAGATGTCGAGGCCGAACTCGTCATAGGCGACGTCCAGGCGCGTCGCGATCACGTCCAGCGTGGTTTCCAACTCGGTCGTCGGCGCCCATTGTGCCGAGACGATGCCGGAGATGCGCTTGCGATCCTCGGTCTCGACGGTGGGGCGGGTGCGGGTCGGCGAATAGAGGCCGGTCGGCGCACCGCCCCGCGCGGCATCGGTATAGCGGTTCAGCAACCAGCCGAAGTTCATGAAGCGGTCGTTGCGGACTGTCTTGCCCCAATATTGCGCACCCGCCAGGATACCGAACGTGCCGTCGCCGTTCTTCGCGCTGGTCAGCACGGTGACGTTGGGGCGAACCTCCTTGGTCATGGTGGTGTAGGTGCCGCGGATGTTGACGGTCGACTTGTTGCCGACGTTGAGCGGGCGGAAGGTCTTGACGTCGATATTGCCGCCCAGCGCGCCCTCGCTCATGTCGGCGGTGGGCGTCTTGACCACGTCGATGCTGGAGGTGAATTCGGCGGGCAGCATCTCGAAGCGGAACTGCCTCCCGGCCGCGCCGCCATTTTCGATCAGGTCATTGAGCGCGATGGTGCGCCCGTTCATCAGCGTATTCTGGAACTGCGGCCCCAGACCCCGGACGCTGACATAAAGCCCTTCGCCGCGCGGACGGGTGATCGCCACGCCGGGGACCAGCTGCAGCGCCTCGGCGACGTTCTGGGTCGGGAACTTGCCGATATCGGTCGAGCTGATCGAATCGACGCCGTAAGCCGCCCGCCGCTTCGTCTCGATGCCGGCGGCCAGGCTGCGCGCATAGGTGCTGTTGACGACGATCTCTTCGCCCTGTTCGCCCTCATCGGCGGCGGTCGTGGCGGCGGGCGCCTGCTGCGCCACGGCGGGCGCGGCCAGCGCGCCGGTCATCAGGATGAGCGAAACCGAAGCCTTCAACAGGCTGCGAGACGTAAGCATGAATATGATCCCCCTTCGGCCGGTATGCCGGTTCGACGGGGGCGTTAGGTGCAATCGATGTCAGCTCGGCGTATTATTGATGACGATATGGTGAAAATACCAGTCAGGCACCAAATCATCACATATGTCGGTCAATCATGGGCGAACGCCGATCGACCGATCAGGGCGCGTTCGCCGACCCGTTCGCCTCGTCGAGCGAGGGCGTGCCGATGACCTGTGGGCGCAGGCGGCCGATGGTGCGCGCGGTGCGCTCTGGATCGCGCAGCAGCACGCGGCCCGACTTCCACATCAGGTCGCCGTCGCGCCGCGCCTGCTGGATCATGCGGTTGACGTGTACCGGAGTCAGCCCCAGCGCGTCGGCCAGCATCTCCTGGGTCAGCGGCATCTCGAAACTGCCGCCCACGGTCAGCCCGGCGAGCGACAGCCGCTCATAGATTTCCAGCAGGAAGTCGCCGATCCGCTCCTGCGCGTTCAGCCGGCCGAGCTGGACGACATGACCGAGCAGATAGGCTTCGTCGAGCGCCGCGCCGATGGCATAGGCCTGGGCCAGGCTCGATCCGGCGGGCGCGGCGGGCGCGGTGCACATCACGCATTCGGTCAGCGCGATCACGGTCGCGGAGGCGACCGGCATGGCATGATGCACCCGCCCGATCACGTCGCCGGGCAGATAGAAGCTCATGAACTGCCGCCGGCCATCGGGCAGGATGCGGACGCGCGCGGCCCAGCCCTGGAGCAGGATCTGGCTCTCCGGCATCGGCCGGCCCAGCGTCAGGATGGGGTGGCGCGCCGGCACGATCCGCGCGGCGGCCATCGCCTGGTGCAGCCGGTCGCGATCCGCCGCGTCCAGCGGGGCGAGCGCGTTCAGCAGGCGCAGCGCGGGCATGTCGGCGGTGACGGTTTCGAGGGCGACGGTTTCGGGGGCGACCCGGGCGGTGCGAACAGGCTGGGTCATGCGCGTCCTTCATCGGGCATCAGCGCGCCGATCACGCGAATGACGCGGTCGGCATGAAAGGGCTTGGCGACGATCGACGCCGAGCGATAGGGGGCGGGCAGGGCCCATTCGTCATAGCCGGTCAGGAAGGCCCAGGGCACCGAACGCGCGGACAGGCGGTCGGCGATGGCGAAGGCGCGCGTGCCGGCCAGGTTGACGTCGAGCACCGCGGCGTCGAGCTCCTGCGTCTCGGCCAGGTCCAGGCCCTGCTCCAGCGTCCCGACCGGACCGATGACGATCGCATCGGCGGCGCGCAGCGCGCGCTCCAGATCGCGGGCGATGAAATACTCGTCCTCGACCACCAGGATCCGCTTGTCGGCGAGTGGCGACGTATGGCTCATCCCTCGGCACTCCGGTTCAACAGACCGACATCCTCAATCGGCAATGGTAACGATATCACACACAGCACGCCGCCACCACGGAATTGCAGATTGGTCCGCGCGCCCAACCCATAGGGCAGGGCCTCGCGGATCAATTCCGTTCCGAATCCTTCGCGGACCGGCGGGACGGGCATCGCTGGTACACCCGTTTCATCCCATTTTACAATTAGTTCACATTTGCGATCGAAATGCGCCTCGACGTGCCATGCGATCGCCAATCGCCCGGTGGGATGGCGAAGCGCGCCATATTTGAGCGCATTGGTGGTCAGCTCATGGATGGCCAGCCCGATCGACTCGGCGGTATCGGCGGGAAGGGTCACGTCGGGACCCCGGATCGACAGCCGGTCGTCCTCGATCGCGCCCACGCCCAGCAATTCGTCGCGGATCAGGTTTTCCAGGTCGACGCGCCCCGACAGCGTCTGGGTCGCGACGATCTGCGTGCGCGCCAGCGAATCCAGGCGGCCGCGGAAATGATCCGAAATCTCGTCGATCGGGCCGCCCGCCTCGACCGTGCGGGTGAAGATCGAACGCACGATGGTCAGGATGTTGCGCACCCGGTGCTGCAATTCGGCGACCAACGTTTCCTGCCGGTCCTGCAACCGGCGCAGATTGTCGATGTCGGTCGAGGTGCCGAACCATTCGACGATCGCGCCATGATCGTCGCGCACCGGCGTCGCGCGGGTCTTGTACCAGCGATAGCGGCCGGTCTCGGCATGGAACAGCCGGCCCTCCATGGTCAGGTCGCCCCCCTCGCTCGCCTGCGTCCAGAAGGCGTGCGCGGCGTCGCGGTCATCGGGGTGCACCGCCGCCTGCCAGCCATGGCCCAGGCTCTCCTCGACCGACAGCCCGGTCGTCGCCACCCATTGCGGGCTGGCCCAGGTCCAGCGGCCGTCGCTGGTCGCGGTCCAGACCAGCTGCGGTATCCCCTCGATCAGGGTCAGCAACCGGCGGCGGCTGGCGCGCGAGGCCATTTCCGCGCGCTTGCGCAACAGCGCCTGGACGATGGCGGGGGCCAGTTCCTCGGCGATCGCCTTCTCGCGTTCGGTAAAGCCGGTCGGATGGTTGCCGAGCGCGAACATGGCGAAGGTCTCGCCATTGTGGCGCAGCGGCACGCCCAGGAAATTGTGCAGTACCGGATGCCCCTGGGGCAGGCCGACGCGAGCGGGATGGCTGGCGGGTTCGTTGACGATCAGGGTGCGATCCTGGACCATCACCTCGCCGAAGATGCCGCGTATCTTCAAGCCATTGGGCAGCTTGCGTTGCGAGAATTCGGGATCGCTGCCGCGATAGGCGGCCCAGCCGCGCTCGCTGATCGCCAGATGGTCGAGCCGCCCGCTGGCATCGCGCTCCTCGCCGAAGAAGCTGAACGCCGCGCCGGTCAGGTCCTCGGCGACTTCCAGGCACAGCTGCCCCAGTTCCTCCTCGGTCGACGCGCTCAACGCTTCATGGAGGATGCGGTTGATCCCGGCCAGCACATGCGCGTCGCGCCGCATCGAGTCGACGGGCGGCTCGGGCGGGGCGGCGCACGGGGACTGATCGGCCGAATCGGACATGGTTTGGAAAATTCCCGAGCATTCTCAACGAACCCGGCCGGGGCCGGGTCCCCGGTACACACAATTTCCGCATCGCTGGCAAATGGCGTGCGCACACCGTACCGGACGCCGCCCCTCGCGTCACCGTGGCGGGGCGGGTATGAGGGCGGCCACCTGTCCCAACTGGCCGCTGTCCATGTCCCTTGTCGTCCGCCGTCCGAACCTGGTCCGCCATGTCGCGCTGATCCTGCTGCTGATCGCGGCCCTTGCCGTCGTACGGCCGGCATGGGCGCAGGGCGATCCGGTGGCCGCGGCGACGGACCGGATCGCGCAGGCCGAACTGGATGTCCGCGCCGTCGACCAGGCGCTCGACGCCCGCGTCGATGACGATGACCGCCGCGATCTGCGCGGCAAGGCGCAAGCCGCCCAGGATGGCACCAACCAGGCCATCGCCGACCTGACCGAGCAGCTGGCGCTGGTCAATGCGCGGATCGCCGGGCTGGGCGCGGTGACGCCCGGTGAGACCGAGGCGCCCGAATTGCGCGCCCAGCGGAAAACGTTGAACGCTGTGCGCACCTCGCTCGACGCCGCGATCAAGCGCGGCCGGTTGGCCGGGGTCGAGGCCGGCCAGCTGGTCGACGAGATCGACCGCGGCCAGGCCGAGCAGTTCAGCCAGAAGCTTTCCTCCAAGGTGCCGTCGCCGCTCAGCCCCACCTTCTGGACGATCGTCCTGGACCAGACGCCGCGTGACCTTCGCCGGGTGGGGCTGTTCCTGCAACAGGGCGGCGCGCAGCTGTCGCGCCAGTGGCGGGGCGGCATCCCGTGGCACGCCATGCTGGGCCTGGCGCTCGCCATCGTTCTGGTGGGACCGGTGCGGCTGAAGGCGCACCGGTTGATGCAGCGGCGGCTGATCGCAGAGGCTCCGCCCAGCCGGGTGCGACGATCGGCCAACAGCCTGTGGCGCGTGGCGGTGGGGACGTTGTGCCCGCTCGCCGGGGCGTTCGTCCTCGTGCAGGGCTTGCGCTGGTCCGGCCTGTTGCCGCAGCGCTGGAGTGATTTCCTCGACGGGTTCGTCTTCGCCGCCGGGGTCGCGGGGTTCACCGCCGCCGTCACCGGTGCGGTGCTGATGCGCAGCCAGCCGTCCTGGCGCATCACGCCGTTCGACGACGAGACGGCCAGCCGCCTGCGCCCGCTATCCTGGGTCCTGACCATCCTGACCTTCGCGACGACGATGGTCGGGGCATTCGAGGCGGCGATCGGCAGCAGCCGCTCGGCGGTGATCGCCACCCAGGCGATCGAGGCGCTGCTGCACCTGATGCTGATCGTCGCGACGCTGGTCGTGGTGGGGCGGTTGCGTGCCGCAAGCGCCGCGCGCGAGGACGCGACGCGTGCGGGCATCAGCGCGGGTCTCAGCCTTGCCATCCTGCTCGCCTGGGTGGCGCTCGGCGTGGCGAGCGTGGCGCTGGCCATCGGCTATATCTGGCTGGCCTGGTTCGTCGCGCTGATGATCGGCTGGACCGTGCTGCTCGGATCGGCGCTCTATCTGATGCTGGTCGCCACCGACGATATCGCCACGACCGTCTTCGTGCGTGACAGTCGGATCGGCACCACCCTGACCCGCGCGCTGGGGATACGCGGCAGCATGGTCGACCAGTTCGGCCTGATCCTGTCGGGTATCGTCCGGCTGGCGCTGATCGTCCTGGCGCTGGGCCTGTTGCTGCGGCCGTTCGGCGCGAGCGGCGATCCGGGCGCGGTGTTCGACCAGATCGGCCAGTTCGCCGAGGGTATCAAGGTCGGCGGCGTCTGGATTTCCCCCGGGGCGATCCTGCGCGGCCTGATCGTGCTGTTCGTCGGGCTGGCGATCGTGCGCGGCTTCATGCGCTGGCTCGACCAGCGCTATCTGCCCGCGACCGATCTGGACGGGTCGGGGCGCAATTCGGTCAGCCTGGTCGCGCGCTATATCGGCGTGGCGCTGGCCGTGATCTGGGGGCTGGCGTCGCTGGGGATCGGGATAGAGCGGATCGCGCTCCTGCTCTCGGCGCTGTCGGTCGGTATCGGTTTCGGTCTTCAGGCGATCACCCAGAATTTCGTCTCCGGCCTGATCCTGCTGGCGGAACGGCCGATCAAGATCGGCGATCTGGTGCGCGTCGGCACCGACGAAGGCGACGTCAAGCGGATCAGCGTGCGCTCGACCGAGATCGAGCTGGCCGATCATTCGACGCTGATCGTCCCCAATTCCGAGCTGATCACCAAATCGGTGCTGAACAAGACGCTGTCCGGGCCGCTGGGGCGTATCCAGATCCAGTTCTCGGTACCGATCGAGGCGGACGCCGCGCTGGTGCGTTCGATCGTGCTCGAATGTTTCGCCGAGCAGGAGGCGGTGTTGGCCGAGCCGGCGCCATCGGCCTTCATCGACTCGATCGTCGACGGGCGCATTCTGTTCAACTGCTTCGCGCATGTCGCCAGCCCGCGCGTGGCCTATGGCACGCGCAGCGCGGTGCTGTTGCGATTGCTGCCCGCCTTGCGCGAGCACGGCATCGCCATCGGCACCGTGCCCCAGCGGCTGGAACTGGTCGGCCCGCCGAACCCGTCCGCGCCAAACGAACCCGAAAATGAAATGAACACGTCCCGCCCGGCCACCAGAGGGTAACGCGACCTTCTTGGGCCACCCCTATCCGCGCCGCCAACGACGACCGGCAGATAGGGATGACGAGCATGACGACCCATTTCATTCGCACGACGCTGCTGGGCGGCACCGTTTTCCTGGCGCTGGCGGCGACGCCCGCCCTGGCCGCCGACACCAGGGCCGGCCGATCCCACGCCCGAAGCGGAAACGGGCGCCGCCTGCCGCCAGTCATTCCGCCAGCGGGGCGAGCCGTTCCTTCATCACCGCCACGAACCGGTCGAGCGGGCAGGGCGCGCCGACCGGACAGCCGCGCACCTGCACCGGCGTCACGCTGACCGCGTCCGAATGGTCGCGGATTCGCGTGGGCGACTGGGTGCGATAGGCCAGGGTGACGAAGCGCCGCCCCCGGCGATCGTGCCAGCGCCGGATCAGGATCGCGCCACCGGGTGCGGCATCGTTGGTCGCATAGCCGGGCGCGACCAGATCGAAGCCGAGCAACGCGGCCAGCGCGGTGACGTTGGTGTCGTGCCCGACCAGCATGTCAATCGCGGGCCCCTGCGGCGCGGTCAGCGCGTCCAGCATGTGCCGGCCGAACGCCGCCGACTGGTGCGCGGCCATATAGGGCGAGCGCGAATAGACGTCGAAGAGCGCGGCGTGGATGCCGCCTAGCCGGGCCAGCATCGCGCCATCGACCGGCGCCCCGCCGACCGAGGGTGACAGTCCCTCGGCATATTGCAGCAACAGCACCTGCGCGGTGCCCGATGCGGTGCGGATCGGGCCGGTGAGGTCGATGCCATGCCCGTCGGCCGAGGGCGTCAGCCGGGCGGGGCCGGCGGGGTCGCACCCCTTGGCATCGCCGCAACCCAGCACCGTGTCGAGCAGGCGGAGCGCCGGCCGGTGCCGCGCGACCAGCGCGTCCATGCCGCCGGTGAAGCGGTTGATGTCGGCCACCGCCGCTGCCGCGTCGAACTTGGTCGCGCGGGCGCGAAGCGGCTCGAAACGGGGATCGACCTGGCCGATGGGGCGATGCTCAACCGGCAGCGCGCAGCCCGGCGCCAGACCTTCGGCATAGGCCCGGCCACTGGCGATGGTGCGCGAGGCGTTGTTGGTCGAAAGCCGCACCATGCCCGGGGCGGGGCAGCCGGTGGCGGGGATCAGCCCTTGCGCGGCCCATCGGGCACGGTCGGCCCGGGCCTCGATTTCGAGCGCCTCGGCGCCGCGCGGGGTCAGCTCGCTTTCCGGGGTGGACCAGCGCGGCCAGGCCTTGGCGGTACGGGTGCCGTGCGGCACCTCGCCATCGAGTGGCGCGCGCACGCCGTGGCGCATCAGCCCGACGACACGGTCGAGCGTCAGCCCGTCGGCAGCGCGTGCGGTGGGGTTGGTTGGAGAGGGGGCGGGCCGGGCAGGCGCCGGCGACGTGGCGGTGGCGGCGAGCAGCGCGAGAGCGGCCGGGGCTTGGCGAAGGGCGGATGCGATCATGCGCGCGCCTTTGCGCGGCTTTCGCGTCACCATCATGACATTGCCCGAATGATGACGAGTATTGACGTCGTCCCGCAGTAATTTTTCGGTTTCATCAAAAGTCGGTCAATAAGTCATCGGACTGTCACAGCTCGTCTCTAGCGGGGCCGGCGAAGGCGCCCGGGGGCGTCGCCATCAAGACCATATCAGGGGAAATCATGACCGCTTCTGCCAAGCGGGCGCATGCCGTGCGCCTGTTGTGCGGCACCGCCGCCGCCACGCTGTTGATCGCCGGCCCGGCGCGCGCCAGCGATCCCGTCGCGCCGGCCGCGACCGCCGCCGCCGATCCGGTAGTCGATCCGCAAGTGGGTGAGGAAGTGGTGGTCAAGGGCCACCGCCAGGCGATCGTCGACGCGCAGGACGAACAGCTGCGCAGCCAGTCGCTCGCCACCGTGGTGTCGGGCGAGGAACTGCGTCTTCAGCCGCAACAGAATCTGGCCGACCTGCTCACCCGCCTGCCGGGCATCAGCTCCTCGGTCGACCAGTCGCGCAACGCGGCGGCGACCGGCGAGGCGCAATATGTCTCGATCCGCGGTCTCGACACCTCGTACAACGCCTATTCGCTCGACGGCGTGCGGCTGGCGCAGACCGATGCGCGCACCCGCGCCATCTCGATGAACCTGCTGTCGCCCTTCTCGCTGCAGACAGTGCGCGTCGACAAGGCGCCGACCGCGCGGTACGATGGCGACGCGATCGCGGGCATCATCGACATGGTGCCGATCACCGCGTTCGACCTGCCCAACCACCGCACCCAGATCCGCCTTCAGGGCCAGCTCGCGGGCCGCGCCGATGCGCGTCGGCAGGACCCCTGGGGCGGCACCGTGCAGGTCGAAACCGCGCAGCGCGTCGGCGATCTTGGCGTCTATGCCTCGGCCTATTATGGCCTGAAGCATGTGCTGGGCGAATCGACCGCGATGCAGCACGACTGGGAGAAGTATAATAACAACATCCCCGGCATGATCCGCGACAATCTGGACAATCTGTTCCCGCGCGGCGTGCAGTGGCAGTCCTTCCGCAACCGGATCGAGCGCGTCGGCGGCACGCTGAACCTCGACTGGAAGGGCGAGAGCACCGACCTGTATCTGCACTCCACCTATGGCCGCTACAATCTCAAGAGCTGGATGGACCAGACCGCGCTGCGTCAGACCAGCCTGGCGCCCGACCAGATCAATCCGAACCCCAATAACGGTTCGTACGACGCCGCCGGCTTCCGCGCCGATTACGGCCTGACCGCGACTCATTATTTCCGCACCGAGCACAGCAAGCAGGAGCTGGTGACGACCAAGCTGGGCGGCCAGAGCCGGTCGGGCGACTTCACCTTCGACTATCACGGCGCCTATTCGCGTGGGTCGCAGGACTATCCGCTGCGTATCCAGTCGGGCTTTGCCGGCCGTCCCTATATCGGCACCGCGACCAACAGCGGCACGGCGGCCTATCGCATGGTCACCTCGATCGGCGACCGCACCTTCCCGCAGGTCGTGCTGACCGACGCGGCGCGCGCCTATCTGGCCGATCCATCGAAGCTGAAGCAGTGGTACGTCACCCAGCAGTTCGAGAACACTTGGGAACGCCGCCTGGAAGGCCAGTTCGATACGACCTGGCATCATGCCGACCAGGGCCTGGTGTCGATCGCGGCGGGCGCCAAGGTCGAGGATGCCAAGCGCTACGCCAACGCGCTGGGTGATGACGGCGCGCTGCAATATACCTTCCCCAATGCGGATGGCAGCAACTCGCCGCGCTATGCCGCGACCGGTCCGGCGCTGACCTCGCTGCCCGGCCGCTTCCTGGGCGGGTTCATGAACAAGGCCGCGCAGGTGCCGATCTATCTGATCGACACCGATTATATCGAAAACCAGGTCCGCCAGCTCTCCTCGCCCAAGCTCGCCAATCTCGACCCCGTGAAGCTGAAGGAAAACCGGCTCGACGGACGCGAGAACCGGCTGGCCGGCTATGTGATGGCGACCATGCAATTCGGCCAGCTTCAGGTCGTGCCGGGCGTCCGCTACGAATATAACCGGTTCAAGGGCACCTATTGGCAGGACCAGGGCAACGATACCGGCCAGTTCGTGACCACGTCGCGCAATTACGACCAGTGGTTGCCCAGCGTTATCGCCAATTACCGTCCCAATGACGACATGGTCATCCGCGCTTCGATCCGCAAAAGCTATTCGCGGCCGGCCTTCGACCTGCTGCTCGGGCCGACGCGTGTGACGCGCAACGATCTGGGCGAGGTGACGGGGGTGTTCATTCCCAACCCGAACCTCGATGCGCAGACCTCGTGGAACTATGACACCTCGCTCGAGATCAAGGGGCAGGGCACCGACTTCTTCTCGGTCAGCCCCTTCTACAAGAAGCTGAACCATGTCCTGTTCGCGACCGGCACCACCAATGCCGGCGGCGACTATAACATCTGGGGCAATCCGCAGTCGGAACAGCAGGGCGGCGTCGAAGTGTCGGGCCTGACCACCGATGCGACCGGCCAGATCTACGGCGTCGAACTGTTCGGCCGCTATACGCTGAAGGGCCTGCCGGGTCTGCTCAGCGGTCTGGGCGTCCAGGCCAATGTCACGCTGCAAAAGGCCAAGGCGAATGTCTTCGTCAACGGCCAGATGCGCGAACAGCGCATGACCCAGGCGCCGGAAGTGATGTACAACGCCGCGCTGTTCTACAGCCATGGCGGGTTCGCGGCGGAGTGGAACTATAACTATACCGGCGACCGCCTGTATGATCTGCGCTCCAGCCGGCCGGACACCTATATCCAGCCGACGACCATTTCGAACCTGATCGTCAACTACACGATGCCCTCTGGTCTGACGGTCGGTGCATCGGTACAGAACCTGTTCAACGAGCATAGCTATTGGGCGACGACCAGCGAGCGTAAGGCGTATCTGTCGAACGACCGCAAGGGTGGCTATGTCGAGACGGGCCGCATCTACATGCTCAACATGACCTACGCCTTCTGATCTTACCCTCTCCCCGACCCGGTATCTGCGACCCCCGCAGGTATCGGGGCGTAACTTCACGCCGATGGTCCCATGGCCATCGGCGTTTTTTTGTGGGGGAGGCGACG
>NZ_JBNNOB010000032.1:0-29608 GCF_050274375.1 Sphingomonas sp. NPDC019816 | reverse complement strand
GGCGTTCGTGGAGAAGCCCCACCCCAACCCCTCCCCTGAAGGGGAGGGGCTTTTAGTAATGCAAGGCATTGTTATCATAGCCGAAATCCTCCCCGTTCCGGGGAGGATCAGCCCCCCAGCGCTTCGACTAGCGCCTTGACCTTTTGCTGGCGCCATTGCGGCAGCGGGGCGACCAGCCAGTAACCCATGCGCGACGGCACCGCCTCGCCGGTCGCCACCACTCGGCCCTCGGCCAGATCGCGTTCGGCGAGCAGCTGCGGCACGATCGCTCGGCCCAGCCCCGCCGCCACCGCGTCGATGGCGAGGCCCGCATCGGTCACACGCACCAACGGCACCCCCTCCTCCGGTGCGCCGGGCCATGCGATCAGCGGGGCATCGGCCGGGCCGATGGGGATCATCCCGTCCGACTCGATCGCCTCGCCCTCCAGACCGCCCGGCCCGTCACCCCAACGGATGGCGAGGTCGAGATTGGCTTCGGTGAAGTCCAGCCCTTCGTCCGACGCGATCAGCGAGAAGCGCAGATCGGGGTCGCTGGCGGCAATGGCGGCGAGGCGCGGCATCAGCCATTTCTCGGTCACGTCGCGCGGCGCGGCGATGGTCAGCGACTTGGACGACTGGCCCGCCTGCATCGCGCGCACCGCATCCTCGAATTGCAGGAAACCCGCGCGCAACGAGCCCAGCCCCGCCTCGGCCTCGGGCGTCAGTTCCAGCCCGCGCGTGGTGCGACGAAACAGCACGACGCCCAGCGTATCCTCCAGCGCACGGATCTGCTGGCCCACCGCCGCCGGGGTTACCGCCAATTCGTCGGCGGCGCGGGTGAAGCTCAGGTGACGCGCCGCCGCGTCGAGTACGCGCAGGCCGTTGAGCGGCAGGTGCGTGCGCTTCACGATTCCACCGCCGGCGCGATCAGCGCGAAATGCGGGATGGCGACGTCGAAGGTCACGCCGTCCGCACCGACCATCTTGTAGCTGCCCTGCATCGCCCCGCTGGTCGTCGCCAGCGGACAACCCGAGACATAGTCATAGGCGGTACCCGGCTGGATCACCGGCTGTTCGCCGACCACGCCTTCGCCCTCCACCGAATGGCGCGCACCGCGCCCATCGGTGATGATCCAACGGCGGGTGAGCAGCTGCACCGGCTGATCCCCGTCATTCTCGATGCGGATATGATAGGCCCAGAACCAGCGCCCGCGCTGCGGCTCGGACTGTTCGGGCAGATAGCTGACCGAGACGCGGACCGTCACCGGCCCGCTGGTCAGCGCATGGGAGAAGAGCGCCTTCACAGACCCACGGCGCGCAGGGCCTGGTCGAGATCGTCGATCAGGTCGTCCGCATCCTCCAGCCCCACATTCAGGCGCAGCATCCCCTCGCCGATGCCCATCTCGACCCGCTTGTCCTCGGCGACACCGGCATGGGTGGTCGAGGCCGGGTGGGTCATCAGCGAGCGCGAGTCGCCGATATTGTTGGAGATGTCGATCAGCTCCAACGCGTCGAGCAGGCCATGTGCCTGTTCGCGACCGCCATCGAGTTCCAGCGCGAAGATGCTGCCCCCCGCCTTCATCTGGCGCATCGCCAGCTCGTGCTGCGGATGGCTGGGCAGCGCCGGGCACAGGACGCGCGGCACCCGGCCCTCCAGGAAGGTCGCGACCTTCAGCGCCGATTCCGACTGGCGGTGGATGCGCAGGTCCAGCGTCTCCAGCCCCTTCAACACCACCCAGGCATTGAAGGCCGACAGCGTCGGGCCGGTGTTGCGGGTGAAGGGCAGCAGCGTGTTGGTGATGAAATCTTCCGTACCGCACACCGCGCCCGCCAGCACGCGGCCCTGCCCGTCCATCATCTTTGTGGCCGAATAGGCGGTGACGTCCGCGCCGAAGTCCATCGGCCGCTGAAGCGCGGGGGTCGCGAAGGCATTGTCGACGACCGTGGTGATGCCGCGCTCGCGCGCTATGGCGCAGATCGCTTCCAGGTCGGCGACGTCCATCGTCGGATTGGCGGGGGTTTCGAAGAAGAAGACCTTCGTCTCGGGGCGGACCGCATCGAGGAACGCCTGCGGATCGCGGGCATCGACGACGGTGGTGGCGATGCCGAACTTAGGGAGCAGCGTGTCGGTCAGCCAGCGGCACGATCCGAACGCCGCGCGCCCGCCGACCAGATGGTCGCCCGCCTGCAACTGGCAGAGCAGCACCGCAGTCATCGCCGCCATACCCGACGCCATGGTCCGGCACGCCTCGGCCCCTTCGAGGAGCGCGATACGCTGCTCCAGCATCTCGACGGTCGGGTTCTGGAGGCGGGAATAGGTCATCCCCTCCTGCTCGCCCGCGAACCGCGCCGCCGCATCGCCCGCCCGGTCATAGCAATAGCCCGAGGTCAGGAAGAGCGCCTCGGACGTCTCGCCATATTCCGACCGCGCGGTGCCGCCGCGTACGGCCTGCGTCGCGGGGCGCCATTGGTTGGTGATCGAACGGTCCTGGCCAGTCTTACGCTTCATGCCAGCCCATTTGCCGGTCCGGGACACGGGGTTCAAGGATATTCCGCCTATCATGGCGGACAGCATCCCTCCCAACTGTCACCGTTACACGATCGGAACGAAAATCGGCCCGATCCGGTTATGCCCGCGACCTGCAACAGGGAGAATGACGACGAAGATGGGTATCGGCCTTTTGCTGGCGGCCAGCGTGGTGTCGCTGTCGGCCTGCAACAGCAAGGGCACCGACAAGCTGGCCGACCGTGTCGAGAACGCCGCGGACAACCGCGCCGACACCATGGAGTCGCAGGCCGACGCGCTGCGCAACGAAGCCAAGATGCTCGACAAGCGCGCCGAGAACACCCGCGACTATGCCGAGGACCGCGCCGACGCGATCAAGGCGGCGGACGTCAACGCCAGCGCGATGAGCCAGGAACAGCGCGACGCGATCGTCGCCAACCAGGCCGCGGCGGTCCGCTAAGCCGGCCAGTCGTGATGACGGAGGGCCCCACCCTCCGTCATCCCCCAATGTCGTCGGCGGTAGGAGCCCCCGCCACCAAAGTCATTGCCCGATCGCCGCGCCAGCGCCATGACCATGGCCATGCGCCGTCTGCTCGCCCCCTTCAGCCGCCCGGCCCCGGCGCTGTTCGCGCTGCTCGCCATCGCCCAGGCGATCTTCAGCTGGCGGCTCACCACCCCGCACACGCTGGTCTTCGACGAAGTCCATTATGTCCCCGCCGCGCGCACGCTGCTGGCGCTGTCGGGGCCGGTGAATATCGAGCATCCGTTGCTAGGCAAGACGCTGATCGCCGCCGGGATGCTGGTGTTCGGCGACAATCCGCTGGGCTGGCGCGCGCTGTCGACGCTGGCGGGGACGGCGATCGTCGGGGGCGTGTTCGCGATCGTCTGGCTGATGACACGGCGGACGCGCGCGGCGGCGGTCGCGGGCCTGCTGACCATCGTCAATTTCGTGGTGCTGGTGCAGGCGCGCATCGCCATGCTCGACGGGTTCATGGCGGCCTTCGTCGTGCTGGCGGTCGCCGCCATGGGCTGGGCGATGCGCGGCGACGCAGGCCAGAGCCGATGGCGCTGGACGCTGGGGGCCGTGCTGCTGGGGCTGGCGGTCGGCACCAAATGGGCGGCGGTGCCCTATCTGGGCTATGCCGCGATCGGCTTCGTCCTGCTGAAGCGCGGCGATCCGTCGCGCTGGCCGGGGTTGCGTTGGTGGTCGGCCTGGGGACTGCTCGGGCTGGCGGCCGGCCTCGCCTATGCCGCGACCTTCGCGCCGGCCTTTTCCTACGCGTCCGAGCCGATGACGCTGGCGCGGCTGATCCCATTCCAGCTCGACATGTATGCCCGCCAGACCCAGATCCTACCGCCGCACGCCTATCAGTCGGCCTGGTGGAGCTGGCCCGTCATCGGGCGGCCGATCTGGTATTTCTACGAAGTCGCGGATGGGGCGCAGCGGGGGATTTTCCTGCTCGGCAATCCGGCGGTGATGTGGGGCGGACTGGTCGCGGTGGCGGCCTGTGCGCTGGGCTGGCTGCGGACGCGCGAGGTGCGGCTGAGCGTCGCCGCCGCGCTTTGGATCGGCGGGTTCGCGATCTGGGCCATCATCCCCAAGTCGCTGGGCTTTTACTATTATTACTTCCTGCCGGCGATCTGGCTGTCGGTGGCGCTGGCGGTGGCGATCGACCGGTGGCGCGGCTGGCTGCGCGATTGGGACGAGGTCTATCTGGTCGCGGCGATCAGCCTGTTCGTCTATTTCTATCCGATCCTGACGGCCGGGGCGCTGGGCGGGCCGAGGGCTTTCCTGCGCTGGGCCTGGTTTGCGGATTGGCGGTGAGGGAATCCCTTGGCCTTCGACTTCGCTCAGGCTGAACGGAATTCAGGAAAATAGCCGTTCAGGCCGAGCGACGTCGAAGCCCACATACCAGCCTCAATACCGCCCCCACACGAACCGCGACGACAGCGCATAATTCCACACCGCGCCGATCAGCACGCCGATCAGCGCCGATACCGCCCATTCATTGGCGCGCGCATCGTACAGAAAGGCCGCGACCCCGACATTGGCGACCGCTCCAACCGAACAGACCAGACAGAAGGACACCCAGCCATCGAGAAGCGGCTTGAGCCCACGCAGTCGCCGGTCGCGATAGGTCAGCGCGTTGTTCAGGAAGAAGTTGAACGTCATCGCCGCCGCCACCGCCAGGATCTGGCTGGCGAGGAAACCCGCGCCCAACGCCACGAAGAACAGGCTCAAGACCGCCATGTGCACGCCCACGCCCAGCACCCCGATCGCCGAGAACATGGCGAAGCGCACCGGCACCACCTTGCCAAAGCGACGGTCGTACAGCGCGATCAGATATTCCATCGCCACGACATGGTCGAGCTTCGACTCGCCCTCGGTCCGCACGCGAAAGACATAGGGCATCTCGGCGGCGCGTAAGGGGCGCGGCGAGGCGCTCATGATGTCGAGCAGGATCTTGAAGCCGATGCCCGACAGATGCGGCACCGTGGCGCGCGCGATGTCGGTGCGGACCATGAAGAAGCCACTCATCGGGTCGGACAGGTTCACGTTCAGTACCCGCTGCGACAATCTGGTGGCGAAGGCCGACTTGGCGACGCGGTCGCGGTCCCAGTCGCCCGTCCCGCCGCCATCGACGAAGCGCGAGCCCACCACCAGATCAAGATCGCCTTCCGCCTGCAACCGGTCGAGCATCTTCGGGAGCAGCGTCTCGTCATGCTGAAGGTCGCCGTCGATCACCGCGACCATCGGCGCGGCGGTGGCGCACATCCCCTCGATACAGGCGGAGGACAGCCCGCGCCGCCCGATGCGCTGGATCACCCGGACGCGAGGATCGACCCGGCCCAGCTCACGCGCCGCCTCGGCGGTGCCGTCGGGGCTGTTGTCGTCGACGAAGATCGCCTCCCACCGCCGCCCGGCCAGCGCCTGGTCGAGCTTGGCGATGAGCACGGGCACATTGGCGCGCTCGTTGAAGGTCGGGATGACGACCGCGAGTTCAAGGAGCGCGCCCATGCGGATCAGAGTCGGTCGAGGATCGCGTCGGCCATGGCGCGGGTCGACAGGCTGCCGCCCAGATCGCCGGTCCGCGCGCCCTCGCGGATCGCGCCCGCCACCGCCGCGTCGATGCGGTCGGCCGCCTCCGTCATCCCCAGCGAGTGGCGCAGCATCATCGCCGACGACAGGATCGCCGCACACGGATTGGCCTTGCCCTGCCCCGCGATGTCAGGGGCCGAGCCATGGATCGGCTCGTACAGCCCCTTGCCCGTCGCACCCAGTGCGGCGGAGGGCAGCATGCCGATCGAGCCGGCGCACATCGACGCCTGATCCGACAGGATGTCGCCGAACAGATTGCCGGTCAGGATGACGTCGAACTGACCCGGATCGCGCACCAGCTGCATCGCGCAATTGTCGACATACATATGGTCGAGCGCGACCTCGGGGTAATCCTTCGCCACCTCGATCACCACGTCACGCCACAGCTGCGAGGTTTCCAGTACATTGGCCTTGTCCACCGACAACAGGCGGCGGCGGCGGCGCATCGCGGTCTCGAAGCCGACGCGCGCGATCCGCGCGACCTCTTCCTCGTCATAGCGCATCAGGTCATGGCCTTCGCGCAGGCCCGCCTCGGTGGTGCCGCGGCCCTTCGCGCCGAAATAGACATCGCCGGTCAGCTCGCGCACGATCACCATGTCGATGCGGCGCGCGATGTCGGGGCGAAGCGAGCTGGCATCCTCCAGCCCCTCGAACAGCCGCGCCGGGCGCAGGTTCGCGAACAGGCCGAACGCCTTGCGCAGGCCAAGAATCGCCTGCTCCGGCCGGTGCGCCCGTTCCAGGGTGTCGAAACGGGGATCGCCGACTGCACCGAACAGCAGCGCATCGGCGCGGCCCGCCACCTCCAGCGTCTCGGGCGGCAGCGGATGGCCCGCCGCCTCGTAAGCCGCCCCGCCGACCTTGGCCTCCTCGAAGGTCAGGCCCAGGTCCAGCGCCTCCAGCACGCGCCGCGCTTCCGCCGTCACTTCCGGGCCGATGCCGTCACCGGCGAGGATCGCGATCAATGCCATGGCTGGCCCCTTCCTGTCTTTGTTCGGAGCGCCCTTTGCCTTAGCGGGCGGGCATCACGCAACCGCCCTTTTGAACCGATCGAACAACCGCGCACGCGCTGGCATGGGATCATTGCGCAAGCCAGCCAATATGTCGCGCGCCAGGAAATGCGCGGTGATACGCGCGCCCGCGAAGATGTCGGGCCAGTCCGCCACTCCCCCCTCGCGCAGGAAGGTGGGCAACGGCAACAGCCGCTCCTCATAGCCGAACGCCGCCCCCGCCGACACCGCCGCGCCGCTCTTGGGGCTGACATAGGCGAGGTCGTCCGCCGCGCCGGTCACGGTGCAGCGTTCCAGGTCCAGCCCGAACCCCAGTTGCCCGAGCAGCAGCAGTTCATAACGCACCAACGCCCCCGCCCAGCCCCGCGCCGAGGGCGCCGATTCGATCGCCGTCAGCACCGCGTCGAGCGCGTCATAGAGGACCGGATAAGGCTGTTCCTCAGGCAAGGCGGCGGCGGTCAGCGCGCACAGCCACTCGATCCCGGCGGCGGCCAGCGGCTCGCCATGCAGCCCCGCGCGGCTATGCCCCGGCTCGATGGTCAGCGCGGGCAACTGCTCGACGGTGCGCGCCCGCCACTCGCCGATTATGTCGTTCCCCGGTTGCAGGATCGGCCGCAACCCCCGCGACCTCCCGCCCCGGACATAACCCGGCTGCACCCCATCCGCGCGGGTCAGGCCCCGCACGATCGCCCCATGCTCGCCATGCGGCCGGACCGACAGGATGATAGCGGGGGCAACCCGGTGCATGGAGCAGGATGTAGGGGGGAATGGGGTGGGATGCTATGTGGTGGTGGGATTATTACCCTACCGAGCGAAGCGCAATCGTTGCTCTTTGCAGTTTAGCCTTTCCCGAAAAGGATCGGATAGCGGGATGGCTTCGGCCGTCCTGAATGGCGTAATATGGGACTTCTCAGCCGTTGCACCGCCCCCATCGCCGAGAGACACGTTGATGGGGGTACCCATCTTACACCACGGTCTGGACCCATTGATGTGGACTATCCCCATGACTACCCGAAGGTCATACGTATGCCGCACCTTAGGTTTAGCTGACCATCTCGTTGTAACGCCTGCCAAATTCGGCGAGTCTAGGCTCCGAGCAAACGACAATTATATGACTGCCAGCTGGATGACGCTTCAAGCGAGTGAGTGCAGCATAAATTGCGGTGCAGTTTTTATATTCGCGGATGCTAGCGATGTAAACTACGAGAAGCCGGGTCTCCCATCCTTTGAAACTGTGAAAGGTCGTGGCCTTGATGCGCGGTTGACCCATCCAAAATGCCATTTTCAGGCGGCCTTCCTTCGCCTTGTCATGTTCGTAAGTGTGGGCGATGTTGTGCTTATATCCTGTGTATGTTTCCAACTGGTCGACCACCTTTTGACCGTGATCGATTGAATCACAGAGAAACACGATGTCGCTGTTGGACGTGCTATTGTCTTTCACATTGTATTTCATTTGATGCACTGCATATGTGCACTTCGCGACGGCCTCCTGCTCTGAACATTGGATCCAGCGAACCGAGCTTTCGTCCAGTTCGAGGCTAGCCTGGTCACGTTCAGGCAAATCGCGCGATTCTGCGGGTAGGTAACGCGTGGCGAAGTCCCTCGCGAGGCCCAGGGCAGCGGAAGGGACGCGGTAGCCGACCTTGAGTTGGGCCCAGGGCCCCTTGAATCCGGCTCCCGACATCACCTCTTCGGTCCAGTTCCCGGCTGTGCCGTAAACGTCCTGAGTGACATCGGCGACCAGCACCATTTCACCATCCGTGCGGCAAATTTTGCGCAGGGCGTCCCACCACTGGGGCAGGAGATCCTGTCCCTCATCGACAAGCACGGCATCGAACTGTTCGAATTGGCTGAGCGCACGCGCAGCCTCTCCGGCTAAGCGAGGAACCTGATCATTCAGGATTGGGCCACTGATCGCACTGATTCGCCGCTTCTTCTCTTTAGGATCGAGGCTTGGATTATTCTGAATCTCGGCGATCGGCTTCATGATCTTGCTGTATCGATCGAGGAACCCCAGGTGTTCGATCCGCCTGTGCTGGCAGACCTGTTTGGACCACCCGTGAAAATGAGTGAACGTTACTCCGCTCATCGGCTTCGACACGGATCTGCCGTTCACGACGAGATCGCGCAAGCCGCGCACGATCATGTCATGCAGGTAGTGCCACAGCGTGATGTTGAACGAGACAATGAGGACCGATTTGCCCTCGCTGGCAAGCCGAGCGGCGCGACCGGCCAGCACCACCGATTTGCCCGATCCCGCTGGCCCTTTGATGCGGCGATAGCCCGATGGGGTTCTCGTGTTCGTCATGGTCCGCTGGTTGCTGTCCATGACCAGCGGTTCGCGCTGGGTTTTGGCAAAATCGGGTTCGACGAGCCATTTCCGCATGTCGGCAGCGTGATATGGCCGCATGACCGTTTGACCTTCACGTTTGAGCAAGGGGATCCTGCGTTTCAGGCCGCCTGCCATCATGTCTTCCTTCCCGGCGACGGGGAGCCAAGTTTCCCGGTTTTCCTGTTCCTTGTCGTTCAGAAAGCGCTTTTGAAGCTCCAGTATCTGGTCCCGGGGAGCAAATGGGAAGATCACGAGGGGCGTGATCGTGCCGAATCCTGCCTTTTCGGGCAGGCGGGGGCAGTATATATTGAAGATCGCTTCCTTGTATTCCTTGATCCTTGAAAACGGGTTGGGGATGGCAAATTCCTCGTCACCCTTTCGAGCGTAGAGTTCGGCGTGGCCGTTGTCTCGCGTTTTGACAAAATAGTGCATCGCGTCGAAGTTCCAGTCCTTCACCTCGATCACGACGATGCCGACAGTCGGATTAAGGAGCACGAAGTCTGGGCGTGTGCCGTTGAGGTGGGGCTGGAGGTAAATCTCCCAGGCCTCGTCCAGTTCGCGATCCAGTTGATCAAACACCAAGCGCTCGCCAGCAGTGAGCGGCTGCCTCAGACTGTCGAGTTCGTTCCGGGGAGGTTCGACGATACGGGACATGAGCAACCTTTTTCAGAAATTCAAAAGTGTGTTATTGCAAAAACCTAAAACGGACGTTTACCGGTTGTTTGCACGTGCTACTCCCGGTCCGCAGTACCTTCCTGGCACCTTCGGGCCGGTAGCCTCCCGATCAGTGGATCCAGGCGGTGGTGACGACGAGGCCGTTTTCAGCGACGATCACGTAAGCGCTGCGGGCGCGCTCAAGCCGGCGGGCGTCTGACCCGACCTGCTCGACGAACCGCCGCCAGGTGCGATCGGTGAAGGCATAGCTAAAGCATCCCCCACCTGCGTGGCGCTCCTGGCCGAAGTCGATGACGGCATCGATGATGTCTGGTGACATGCTGCGTTGCTGGCTGCGCAGCGCCGCGTGTCTGCTGAGTTTCGTGCCCGCGGCGGCGCACGAGGTGGGGCGGCGGCAATCGAACGGGTTCACTGGCTGCCTCCCTCGAACGCAGCCTTTGATGCGGTGCGATGCGCCTGAAGTTCCTCGAACCTCTCGACGTCAGCCTTAGTGCAAGGGTAACTAGGTTCGGGCTCGTGCTTGAACCGCCTACGGAAGGCGAAAGGGGCGGGGTACCGCGCGTCGTCAACGAAGCGGGTTTCTGCGAAGGGATTGGCACGGGCCTCCTCAATCGTCTTGTCTGAGTAGTAGGCCGGATACCATTCTGCCGGATGGCAAAGCGCTGCTGTCAGTTTCTCGTATTCCTGCGCCCATTCGGGATGCTCCAGTTCGTAGCCCTGGCGCCATTGATCGAGCTTTGCCTGGCTTGCTCGCCGCTGGTCCTCGAGCATCGCGTGGTGCGCGGCCGCTTGGTCGGCCAGATCCTTACGAATGAGCTCGGCCAGCTGGTTCAGGTCGCCCTTGTTCGCGATCTCGGCCTTGTCGATACTGGTGGAGAAGCGCACCTCGCCGCGGACCAGCCTGCGGGTGATTTCCGGATCTCCCTCGGCGACGAGATCAAGCAAGGCAACGTGGGGATTGAAGCCGTTGGCATCGGGCACATGGTCGGGCCAGTTTTGATCCCACATATCGATGCTGACCGCATTGTCGGTTTCCGCGACCATCCGGCGCAATACCTCGAAGAAGAGATTGCGCGGAAGAGCCGTTGAACCCTGTTCTGGTTCGAGCCCGAAGCATTTGTGATTACGGACTGCCTCGCGATCGAGGTCCAGACCTTCGACTTCGTCCGGGCTTCCAAACCTTCCGATGCGGATGCCCCGGTTCCTCGCTTCGCACTCATGCGCCGCGAAGAAGGCATCGTCATCGCCGGGGATCTGGAGCGCCCGGGCCGCGACGGTCGCGAACAGGATTGGCGCCAGTTCGAGGATCTGGGTCTGCGAAACGTTGAAAACTAGCTTCATGGCCGCGTAGGCATTGTGCGACGCTGCCGACACCCGGCCCGAAACGATGACGCCTTCCATGCTGTCCGCAAAGTCCGGGTCGAAGTCCTTGGGGCTGCAACCAAGCGCTTCGGCCAGCTTCACGATAGAGGCGCTCTTGGGTATCTGGTGGCCATTGGCCCAGCGACTGACTGAGCGCACATCGCACTGGATTTTTTCGGACAGCTGTTTTTGGCTGGCCCCACACGCCTTCATTTTCTTACGAAAAAGTTCCGCCTTAAATGCCATGTCACATCTTCCTCTGGGTGGTACGATGCCAGTAGTACGGCGGTGTGAAGGTCATTTTAAGATGGTCAATTTTGTCCTGTTTTCCCAGGTGTAAGAGGGTAATATTTTGGATATTTGCAAACCCGCATTGAGAAAGGACAAAATATACGACAATTAGGGATTATCCGGTTAGTTCGATCGAAATTCGCGCAAATTAACCGTACACGTTGACGACCGATCGGGCTGTTTGAGGTGGCCCCCTAAATGACCTGACAGGGTCTCACTCTTAGATAAGAGTGAGGCATATGACTGAGCATACGACCATGCGTTACACCGATGGCGAGGCTTGGTCCGGCACTGGCTTTCCCGATTGGGAACCAGTCGCGGGAATGCCCAAGATTTCCTCTGCGAAATAGCGCTGGGGGCGGCGGGTTTCCCATAATATGTTCCCGATTGCTTTTTCCCGAAATGGCCCTGGGCCGATGGGAAAACGGGAATGGTGGGACGCGTAGATTGTCGGTGCCCGCCCCTTTCCCTCACCGGCTATGGTAAAAGTCATACACCTGCTGTGCGACCGCCTGGCTGACCCCCGGCGCCTTCCGCAAGTCCTCCAGACTCGCATTGCGCACCGCGCGCCCCGTGCCGAAGTGCATCAGCAGCGCCTTCTTCCGCGCCGGGCCGATGCCGGGCACCTCGTCCAGCGGGCTGGCGCCCATCGCCTTGGCGCGCTTGTCGCGGTGGGCGCCGATCACGAAGCGGTGGACTTCGTCGCGTAGCCGCTGAAGGTAGAAGAGCAGCGGCGCGTTGACCGGCAGCATCCGTTCGCTGCCGTCCATCATGTGAAAGACCTCGCGCCCCTCGCGGCCGTGATGCGGCCCCTTGGCGACGCCGACCAGGCAGACATCCTCGATGCCCAGATCCTCCAGCACCGCCTTGGCCGCGTTGAGCTGGCCGCGGCCGCCGTCGATCAGCACCAGGTCGGGCCAGGTCGCGTCGTCGCGGTCGGGATTTTCCTCCAGCTGGCGGGCGAAGCGGCGGCGGAAGACTTCGCGCATCATCCCAAAATCATCGTTGGTCGCCGCCTCGTTCCCCTTGATGTTGAACTTGCGATACTGGCCCTTCTGGAACCCTTCCGGCCCCGCCACGACCATCGCGCCCAGCGCGTTGGTGCCCTGGATATGGCTGTTGTCGTACACCTCGATCCGCTGCGGCGGTTCGGACAGGTCGAAGAAATCGGCGACCTCTCGCAGCAGCTTGGCCTGGGTGGTCGACTCGGCCAGCCGCCGGTCGAGCGCCTCCACCGCGTTGCGCTTGGCCTGGTCGAGCAGGCGGCGGCGGTCGCCGCGCTGCGGCACGGTCAGTTGCACCTTGTACCCGGCACGCTCGCCCAGCGCCTCGGTCAGCAACTCGCCCTCGGGCAGGTCGCGGTCGAGCAGGATCGTCTTGGCGGGCGGCACTTCCTCATAGAACTGCGTGAGGAAGCTGGTCAGCACCTCCTCCTCGGGCACGTCGGTCGTGTGCGCGGGGAAGAAGCTGCGATGCCCCCAATTCTGGCCGCCGCGAATGAAGAAGGCCTGGATGCCCATCACCCCTTCGCGACATGCCAGCGCGAAGATGTCGGCGTCGCCCACCCCCTCGGCATTGATCGCCTGCGTGCCCTGGATAAAGGTCAGCGCCTTCAGTCGGTCGCGCAGGATCGCGGCCAGTTCGAAGTCCATCGCCTCGGCCGCCGCCTGCATCTGGGTGCCCAGCTTGGCCTGGACCTGAGTCGATTTGCCGCCGAGGAAGTTCTTGGCATCGGCGACCAGCTCGGCATAGGCGGCCTCGTCGATCCGGCCGACGCACGGCGCCGAGCAGCGCTTGATCTGGTAGAGCAGGCACGGCCGGTCGCGCCCCTTGAAGAAGCTGTCGGTGCAGGAGCGGAGCAGGAACAGCTTTTGCAGCGCGTTCAGCGTGTTGTTGACGCTGCCCGCGCTGGCGAAGGGGCCGTAGTAATTGCCCACCGCGCGCCTGGCGCCGCGATGCTTCTGGATGCGCGGGAAGTCGTGATCGTTGCGCAGCAGGATGAAGGGAAAGCTCTTGTCGTCGCGCAGTAGGACGTTGAAGGCGGGGCGATAGCGCTTGATGAGCTGCGCCTCGAGCAGCAGCGCCTCGGCTTCGTTGTTGGTCGTGACGATGGTCATCGACCGCGTCTGCGCGACCATGCGTTGCAGGCGCTTGGGCAGGCGATCGACCTGGGTATAGTTGGCGACGCGGTTCTTCAGCGCGCGCGCCTTGCCGATATAGAGGACATCGCCGCGCGCATCCTGCATGCGGTACACACCCGGCCGCAGCGGCAGCGTCGCCAGCACGTTGCGGATCGCGGCCACCCCCGCCTTCAGATCGGGCGCATCGGCCCCGCGTAAGGTGAAGGTGGACTTCTCTTCGTTGAAGCGGTCGACGGGGGGCTCGGACATCGGGTGCGATTTAGGGTTGCAGCGAGCCGATCGCTACCCTGTGAGGTCGCTTTGGATCACGCGAAGCCGCGAGGACGCGAAGGTTTTTTGTTCGCGCAGAGGCGCGGAGGACGCAGAGGCGTTCCGAACGTGGCGATCGGGAGACCTTCTTCTTCCTCCGCGCTCTCTGCGCCTCTGCGCGAACCAATCTCTTCGCGCCTTCGCGCCTTCGCGGCTTCGCGGCTTCGCGGCTTCGCGAGAACTTCTCTTTACCCCTGCGCGAAGAGCTTGGTGCCCATCACGCCGATGACGGTCAGGACCATGAAGCCCGCCTGGATCGGCGCGATCTTGTCGCCGAACACGATGGCCCCGCCGATCACGACGCCGACCGCGCCAAGTCCGGTCCACACCGCATAGGCAGTCCCGGCCGGAAGACCGCGCATGGCGAGCGCCAGCAGACCCATATTCACGAAGCTGAGGATGATCGGCACGCTCGACGCCTGCCAGGTGGCGACGGTCGCCGCCCATTTCAGGCTGAGCGCCCAGCAGATCTCGGTAATTACGGCAATGCCCAGAATGACCCATGCCATCGGACCGTCTCCTTTGTCACGGGCTCGAGGGTAGGCATCGTCGCCGGAAACCCGAAAGAGACGGCGATGCGGCCCCGCTCGTGACGGGGGTATGTGGTGTGGGGTCCGGCCTCTCTACCACCGGGCTGACGCCCGGCGGTCCCCCTCCCCAAGGCGAGCTTGGGGAGGAATGGGCTTTCCCGACCTCAGTTCAGGCTGAGCGAAGTCGAAGCCCACGTCCTGCCCTATCCCCGCGCGGCGGAGAGGAATTCCCTTGGGCTTCGACTTCGCTCAGCCTGAACTGAGGGTGTGCGACGCGGCCCCAAAACGACCGAACCGCGCCTCGGGCCAACCCGAAGCGCGGTCCTGTCTCCGGCCCTGACGCCGATCAGTTCGGGCGACCGAGCCCTGCGATAGTGCGGTCGATCATCGCCCGATCGGCATCGGCCGAGTGATGCTCGGCGATCAGCAGACCGGCGGCCTTGGCGGCGGCCTCCGCCGCACGGGCGCGGACCTCGGCAATCGCGGTGCGCTCGGCAGCGGCGATCTTATCCTCGGCCATCTTGGCGCGACGCTCCATCAGCGCCTCGGCATCGGCCTTGGCCTTGCTGAGCAGCTGACCCGCCTCGTGCTGCGCCTGGACGCGCATCGCCTCGGCATCGGCATGCGCCGCCTTCGCCTTGGCCTCATATTCGGCCTTCAGCGCTTCGGCTTCCTGACGCAGCTTGGTCGCCTCGTCGAGCTGGGCGCGGATGCCGGCGATCTTCTGGTCGAGCGAACGCCCGATCATCGACGGCACCTTCTTGACCAGCATGCCGATCAGCACGACCAGAGCGGCGAGTGCCACCCAGCCGGTCGAATCGAAACCCAGCGCGGTCGGGCTGGCGGCGTGATGCTCGGTCTCGGCGGCGGCGACCGTGTTGCCGGTCAGGCCATCGCCCTCGCGGATCGGACGCTGCGCCATGCCCTCAGCCGATGCGGCGTCGGCCAGGTTCTGCGCAACCAGCGCATCGCCATTGGTCAGCACGCCGTTTGCGGAATGATTAGCCATGCGCGCTCACCTTTCGCACCGCGTCGGCCGCCGCATCCTCGCCCACCTGGACGCCGGACAGCTTGGCGACGAGATCGCGCGCGGCTTCCGCCGCCACGGTCTGAAGATTGGCCATCGCCTCGACCTTGGCATTGGCGATCGCCAGGTCGTGATGACCCAGGCGCTCGGCCAGGTCGGCATCGGCCGCCTTGACCTGCGCCTCGAAAGCATGGGTCGCCCGCGCCTTGGCGGCGTTGGTTTCGGCCATCGCGGCGACGCGCGCGGCGTCCATTTCGGCACGCCATGCCGCCTCGACCCGGTCGGCCTCGGCACGCGCGGCCTCCGCCGCCGCCAGATCGCCGGCGATACGGCCTTCGCGAGCGTCGACGGTCGCCTGAATCTTGGGCACCATCCCACGACCGACCACAAAATACAGCAGGCCGAACGTGATCAGGAGCCAGAAGATCTGCGACGCATAGGTCGCACTGATCTGTGCTATCTGGGGCATGGAGTCCTCGTTGCCATATCAACCGGGCGCATCGTCACCGACACGCCCGGCCGATCCGAATGATTAGGCGACGAACACCAGGATGATCATCGTCACGAAGGCGAGCAGGCCCAGAAGCTCGGCACCGGCGAAACCGATGAACAGGCGGCCCTGCTGGCTGTCCGCCGCACCCGGATTGCGCAGCGCGCCTTCAAGGAACTTGGCGAACACGTTGCCCACGCCGAGCGAGGCGATGCCCATGCCGATAGCGGCCAGACCGGCACCGATCAGCTTCGCGGCTTCTGCGTCCATTTCAATCACTCCAGTTCAAAAAGGGTCGTTTGGGTATTCAAAGTGGCGGCGCGACCGCCCGCCCGATCCAACTTACCGGATCAGTGCAGGTTGACGGCGTCGTTCAGGTAAACCGAGGTCAGCAGCGCGAAGACGTAAGCCTGGATCGCGGCGACCAGCAGTTCGAGAAGCGTGATGCCGATCATCAGCAGGAAGCTCGGCAGGGTGATGAGCGCGGCGTAACCGGGGCCCATGTTGATGCCGTTGATGACGAAGGCGGCGAGAACCTTCAGTAGGATGTGCCCCGCGGTCATCGCGACGAACAGTCGCAGACCCAGCGAGAAGGGGCGCACCAGGAAGCTCATCAGCTCGACTACGAAGATCAGCGGAATCATCAGCTTGGGCGTGCCGTGCGGCACGAACAGCGCAAAGAAGTGGAAGCCATGGCGGCCGAAGCCGACGATCAGCACGATCGCGAACGAGATCAGCGCGAGCACGCCGGTCACGGTCACATGGCTGGTCACGGTGAAGGGATGGACACCCGGCACGACGCCGAAGGGCAGCAGGCCCAGCACGTTGGCGAACAGGATGAACATGAACAGCGAGAAGACGTACGGCAGGAAGCGCTTGCCTTCCGGGCCGATGTTCGACGTCAGCATCGAGTTGACGAAGCCGGTGAAGCCCTCGACCGCCGCCTGCCAGCGCCCGGGGACCAGATCGCGCTTCATGCCGCCGATCATGAACACCCACAACGCGACCAGCGTCGCCACCATCCACAAAGCGGAATTGGTGAAGGAAAGGTCGTAGCCGCCGACCACCCAGTGCCGACCGAGCACCGGCTCGATCAGGAACTGGTGCATCGGATCAATCTTGCCGCCCGATTCTGCCGCCACGCTGCTTCGTTCCCACATATGACGAACGCCCGGTTACTCCGGGCGCTCACCAGAAATCCGAATGATCTGCCTGAACGCCACGCCGATCCCCAGGAACAGCATCACGATCAGGGCCCAGGGTGCGGTGCCGAACCAGCGGTCGAAGAGCCAGCCGATCAACGCACTGCCGACAAGACTTCCGATCAGCGCGGAGATCACGCGGCTGCCCTGGGAATAACCCCTGTCGGCGTCCACCTTCACCCCCTGCCGCGCTACGCCGTCCGCTTTCGCCTTGGCCAATCGCTGATCCAGCGCGGCCAGACGCGGATCGTCCGCATCGCCAAAGTCCTGTCCGGGTTCCTTCTCCGCCACGCAGCCACCCTCACCTGATTTCGTCACCGAAGGGGAGAATGCGCGCGAACGGCGAGCGACCCCGCCAAGGCGAGGCCCGTTTAGAAAGCCCCTCCCCCCAAGTCAACCGCCTGGGGGTGGGGTTGTGACAGATGTGTTAAGGATTGTTGCCGATGGGGGACGGAAGCCCCCTCCTCTTCTCCCCCCCCCCGCAGGCGGGAGGGGTCGGGGGAGGGCTGGCGCCGTCCGCGAAGGAAACGGCCACGGTTGGAAGGACAATGCGCGCTTCAAACCCGCCCGCCCTATCACTATCGAGGTCCCCTCCCCCAGCCCCTCCCGCCTGCGGGAGGGGAGAAGAAGGACCCTTTACACGCAGGCCGAGGCGCGCTCGGGCGGGGCGCCGGTGCGGGTCTTCCACGTGCCCTCCGGCGTCTTGTACTTCTCGCCCGACGCCGTCTGCGCGATCAGGTTGCAGCCGCTGGTGAAAGCCATCTGCTCGACGGTCGCGCCGCTGGCCTGTGCCTTTTGGGTATAGGCGGCTTTTCGCTGGATATTGATGTTGTTGACCAGCGCGCGCAGCTCGGGCGTGGCGCTGCCCACGATGCCCAGATAGCCGTCGGGCTGCTCGCCGACCTGGCCGGCCGCGCGCGCGGCGGCATAGGCCGGATCGCGCTGCGCCATCGCCATGCCTGACATGCCCACCAGCGCCATCGCACCCAGCGCCGCCATCATCATCTTCGTCGTCATCAAAATATCCCCGGATTCTGCTGGATCAGCGATTTGGCCTCGCCATCCAGGCGATATACCACTTCCTGCGTCACATTGATGTTCAGATTGATCTCGATCGGCTTGTCCGGCGCGGAGATGTTGACGCATCCTCCGCCGAGCAGGGTCAGCGCGACCGGCATCCATCGTGTCACCCCCAAGATCGGCATCCTGTCCTGCATTTTCAATCCTGTTACGGTCATGGCACGGTCTCGCTTGCCGAAGGCTGAATGGTGGGTTTGCCCGCCGGCGGCGGCGCGGCGCGCTTATTCCGTTCTTCGAGCAGCGCGGGCAGGTTGCGCTGGATCAGCCGGCGCGGATCGTAGAAGGACCGCGCCGAATCGAGCAGACCCCGGAAGGGCGCCTTGATCCGCACGTTGAACACGAAGGGCAGCCTTTGCAGCCGGCGGATGATGAAGTTGGACTTGGCACCCTTGCCCTGGCTGATCCCGGCGAAGCGGACATCCGTCACCATTTCCCCCGCCAGCGGTCCGTTCATGTCGATCCGCAAGCTGCGATAATTGAGCGACCGCAGCGCCCCGAACGCCAGATTGCCCCAGAAGCCCAGATCCTTCTGACTGATCTCACCCAGATAGGCGATGCTGCCGCCCCCCGGACGCACGACCAGCCGCCCGCCCTCGATCCGCCCGCCATTCTCGTCGAAGATCATCGGCAGCGTGCCGTCGAATATGCCGGTGGCGTTCAGATTCTCGAAGTCGAACTGCAGCAGGAACTGGTCCGCCGCCGCGCCATTGACGCGGAAGGTCATGCGCCGCTCGACCGGCTGCGAAAAGTCGAGCAGCGTCGGGTCGAGCGTCAGCGTCCCGCCGGCAAAGGGCCAGCGCCCGTCCTCGATGCGGATGCGCGTCCCCGACAGCGTCTGATAGCGGACGACGCCGTTGGTCACCTGGATGCCCGGATTGACGGTGGCGATCCGAACCTCCTGATGCGGCGCGCTTTCCAGGGCGAGCAGATCGGTGAAGCGGATCGTGCCGGCTATCCCGGTTACCGGGCCGAAGGCGGCGGCGAGATCGATACCGTCGGTCCCGAACTGCCCGGTCGATCGCACGCCCTGCGGATCCCATGCGATCCGGCCCCGCCCCCCGATGGTGCCTTGCACATCGGCGATAACGCCGAAGGTGACCGGGGTCAGCAATTCGGGCTGGAACCCCTTGGCGAAGGTGATGCCGGGAACCGTCAGGTCGGCCGTACCCGCTCCCCTGTCCAGCGCATGGTCGATGACCAGATCGGCGACCTTCACATTCTTCGTCGGCTCGAACAACGTGCCGGTGGCGTGAATCTGGCTGCCCGCCAGCGTCAGCATCACGTCGCGGGCCGCCATGGGCAGGAAGCGCGGCGCCTCCGCCCGGGAATCGCGCACCATCAGCGCGCCGTTCAGCGTCAGGACGCCCTGCGCCAGCCGCCAATCGCCATCCGCCTGATCGAGGAGCAGCGGGACTTGCCCCACCTGTCCGCCGGCGCCGGCGAAGCGGCCGGCCACGCCCTCGGCGGTCAGCTGGCCGGTCAGCGTCGCAGCATCGATTCGCGTCGGCGATTCGGGCCGCCCGATCCGGCTTTCGGCGTCGGTCAGCGCAAAGCTGCGATCCGCGAGCGCGAAGCGGGTCGCCGCCGCCGCCAGCGTCAAGGGGCTGCCCCCAATCCGCCCGGCCAGTCGGATCGGCCCCAGCCGCGCGCCGCCACCCAGTTGATTGCCATCGAGCCGCACCACCGCGCCGTCGAGCGGGCAGAGCCGCACCGCCACCCGGTCCAGCGTCAACCCCGACACGACCAGCTTCGCGACCGACAGCGGCTGGCAATCGGGATTGACCAACAGTCGCCGGGCGCCGTCCCACCGCGCGGTGACGGGCAGGACCAGGCCGTCGATCCGCCCGCCGCTGATCGGGCCGGACAGCGCGACCCGGCTGGTGATCCGCGTCTCGCCCCGCCCCCCGGCCTGGAAGACCAGCCGGTCGAGCGCCAGGCTGGCGCCATCGGCGTCATAGCGCGCCATCGTCGCGGTACCGCGCATCGGCGCGCGCGGCGCATCCTGACGCAACGTCGCGTGCAGCATCGGCAGGCCGCCGCCGCGCATCGCCAGTTCGGTATCGAAGCGGATACCGCGACCGTCACCGATCAGGCCGTCGCCGCCGTCGAACGCCACCCGTCCGCCGCTGGCCGAGGCCAACGCGAGGCGGGGTACGCGCACCACGAAACCCGGCCCATCCGCCCGCCGCTCGCTATCGATCGCCAGCGACAGGTCGGCGGCGAAACGCCGCCCCGCCGCTTGGGCGGCTTGGGCTATCC
This sequence comes from Sphingomonas sp. NPDC019816, assembly GCF_050274375.1. NCBI lineage: Bacteria > Pseudomonadati > Pseudomonadota > Alphaproteobacteria > Sphingomonadales > Sphingomonadaceae > Sphingomonas > Sphingomonas sp. NPDC019816. Next base: position 9,319 of record NZ_JBNNOB010000032.1, on the reverse strand, counting down.
GGCGCACCACCGGGGCGACGGGTGTTCCCGCCACCGACCCGCTCGCCGCGTCGAGGCCGCGCAGCACCCCGTCCGCCACCTGCGCCCCGCCCAGTCGCACCCGCCCGTCGAAGCGCGTCACGCGACCGATCAGATATTGTCCGGTCACCGTCGCGCGTTCGGCGCGGCCTTGCGCCAACGCCACGTCGCGCGCGCCGAGGTTCAACCGCCCCTTGGTCGCGCCGGCATGACCGCTGAACGCGAACGTGCCACCGATCGTGCTGGCGACGACCGAGGGGTGGCGGATCGCACCGCTGCGCAACCGGGCGCTCCCTTGCCAATGATCGAGGCCGCTCGACAGCGTCACGTCGGCGCGCGCGCCGAGACGCGAGACCGCCACCTCGCCGCAGCGCAGCGCCTCCATCCGTAACGGCCCGGTCAGCGTCGGGCGGGCATCGACGATCCGCACCCGCATCGGCGCGGCCAGCCCGGTGACGGTGCAATCGCCCATGCGCAAACGCGGCGCGACCGCCCCCAGCCGACCCGAAAACCCGTCATTCAACCGGCCCCGCCCCGACAGGCTGAACCCCACCGGCCCATAAGGCGTCTCCAGCCGGATTCCGCCATCCTGGACGTCGACATCGAGCGCGGGCAGGACGAAGGGCGCCGTGGACCCCGGCGCCGGCGCCGGCATCAACCGGTCGAGCGCGCCCAGGCTGATCCGCCCATCGACCAGCCGTCCGCGCAACCGGACCCGCCCGGCGCGCACGCCGGTGACCTGTGGCCCCGACAGGGTCAGTCGCGTGCGGGTTTCCACCCAGTCGGCGACCAGATCGGGCCGGTCCGGGTCGCCGATCACCACATTGGTCAGCCTCTGCCGTCCCAACCCCAGATCGCTGATGGTATAGCGTGCCGGTACGCCGCGCCGGGCCAGTTCGCGGTTGACGACATCGCTCGCGAGCGGCTTGCGCGCCACCCACAGCCCGATCAGCGCGAGGAGCAGGATCAGCGCCAGCCCGATCAGGATCCGCTGCAATCGCCGGAAACGCCGCCGGGGGCTGACCGACATGCTGGCGGACGCGTTCACGGACGTTTCGACCTCCTCGTCCGCGCCGTTCACCCGCCACTACTCCCTTCGCATGGGCATGCGTCATAGCCGTCCCGAAGCGCGCGACGCAATCGCATGAAGCTCGGCGACAGTTCCCGCCGCCGGCTTTATGCTGGACGATGGGGGGCCACATGCCATGCGCGACGACGACCAGGACCAGGCGAACGACCATGCCGGACACCGCGCACGGCTGCGCGACCGATTGCTGGGCGGCGGCGGATTGCTCGACCATGAACTCATCGAATATCTGCTGACGACCGCGATTCCCCGGCGCGACACCAAGCCGATCGCCAAGGCCCTGTTGCGCGAGTTCCACGATATCGGCGGCGTGCTGACCGCCGATCCGGTCGCGCTCCAGCGGGTCGACGGCGTCGGCGAGACGGCCGCGGCGGCGCTCAAGATCGCACAGGCCTGCGCGCTACGGCTGGTGCAGGCAGAGGCGGCGAAGCGGCCGGTCCTGTCCAACTGGCAGGCTCTGCTCGATTATCTCCATGCCGATATGGCGCATCACGGGGTCGAGCGGTTCCGGGTGCTGCATCTCAACACGCGCAACATGCTGATCCGCGACGAGCTGATGGGCGAAGGCTCGATCGACCAGGCGCCGGTCTATATCCGCGAGGTGATCCGCCGCGCGCTGGCGCTGGGGTCGGCGGCGGTGATCCTGGTCCACAATCACCCCAGCGGCGACCCCTCGCCAAGCCGTGCCGACATCGACGTGACGCGGGCGATCGCGGAGGCGGGCAAGCGGCTGGGGATCGCGGTGCATGACCATTTGATTATCGGCACGTCGGGGCATGTGAGTTTGCGGGCGCAGGGATTGATTTGAGTCCCTTGGGCTTCGACTTCGGCGCGACGCGCCGAAGTTTATCCTGAGCGGCTGGCTTGCCAGCCAGTCGAAGGGCTCAGCCTGAACGGAGGTTAGGGTATCTGGCCAAACCACCCTCGCTCCGTTCAGCCTGGAGCGAAGTCGAAGGCCACGCCCCACCCCAACCCCGCATTGGAAACCCGAAGTCCCCGGTGCTAGGGCCCTGCCCAACCAAGCGAACGAGGAAATCCACATGCAGGTCTGGACCGGGCTGGGCAATCCGGGGGCGCAATATGCGATGCACCGCCACAATGTCGGCTTCATGGCGATGGACGCCATCGCCGAGGTGCATGACTTCGGCCCCGTGAAGAAGCAATTCCAGGGCTGGACCCAGGAGGGCCGGATCGGCGGGCAGAAGATCCTGCTGCTGAAACCCGCCACCTTCATGAACGAAAGCGGCCGCAGCGTCGGCGACGCGCTGCGCTTCTACAAGCTGGGCGTGGACGCGCTGACCGTGTTCCACGACGAACTCGACATCGCGCCCTTCCGCGTGAAGGTGAAGACCGGCGGCGGCACGGCGGGGCATAACGGGCTGCGCTCGATCGACCAGCATCTGGGGCCGGACTTCCGCCGCGTGCGGCTGGGGATCGGTCATCCGGGGCACAAGGACCGGGTGACCGGCTATGTGCTCGGCAATTACGCCAAGGCCGAGATCGAGCCGCTGTCCGACCTGCTCGGCGCGGTATCGGCGGAAGCGCACTGGCTGGCGGAGGGCGATGACGTGCGCTTCGTCAACGACATCGCGCTGCGGATGGGGGATGCGGCATGAGCGTGCGGCGCCTTTTCGCCTCGCTGCTCTATGAGGGCCGGCTGGATGATGCCGATCTGCTCGAGGAGATCGAGCAAAGCTGCTGGGCGCTGGCCGAGGACGACCGGGCCGGACGCCGCTGGTCGAAGGAGCATGGCTATCGCGGCTATACCAGCTATGCCTCGCTCAACGACCTGCCCGTCCGCGATCCGGTGTTCGCCGATCTGAAGAAGAAGCTCGACCGCCATGTCGCGCGCTTCGCCGAGGAATGCGCCTTCGATCTCGGCGGGCGCAAGCTGAAGCTCGACAGCCTGTGGGTTAATGTCCTCAAGCCCGGCGGGCATCATTCGGCACATATCCATCCCCATTCGGTCGTCTCGGGCACGCTCTATGTCGCGATGCCCAAGGGCTCCGGCGCGCTGAAGCTGGAGGACCCGCGCCTGCCGATGCTGATGGCCGCACCCCCGCGCCGCCCCGATGCGCCGGACGATCTGGCGACCTTCGCCACCGCCACGCCAGAGCCGGGTACGGTACTGCTCTGGGAAAGCTGGCTGCGGCATGAGGTCGTGCCCAACGGCGCCAAGGGCGAGCGGATCAGCGTCAGCTTCAACTATCGCTGATCTGACGCCTACCGGGTCGACGACCCGCACCGCACCCGCGACCGGATGAAAAGTTCCTTCATTTGGTCGCACCTGAAAGGCGTTTCGTCGACGCGATATCGTGCCGTTAACTTATCTTGGTTAAGGGCGATAGCGATCGCACCCCAGACCGGACGCTACCCCGATGCTCGAATTCGCTGTCTTCACCTTTGGCATGCTGGCGAGCTTCGTGCTGTCGGGCCTCGGCCGGAACAAGAAGGCGCAGCGCGCCAATCCGCCGATGCTGCACTATATGGGCCTGGTGATGATGGGCTTTTCGAGCGCGCTGGGTGTGCTGCTGCTCGGCTGGGCCGCCGCGATGATGGTCGGGATCGCCTGACGAGCGGGGACCGCCGGCCTCCCACCCTCCGTTCAGCCTGAGCGAAGTCGAAGGCCAAGGGCCGACCTTCGCCTCAGGGGGCCCTTTGCCAACCAATTCCCGTGGCCTTCGACTTCGCTCAGGCTGAACGGGCGTTTGGGCATAAGACGCCGCCACCCATCAGTTGAGAAATCCCCCCATCGCCGCTAGAGGGACGCTTTCTCCCTTTCCTGTAGGATAAGCGACGCATGGGTTTCCGCTGCGGCATCGTCGGCCTGCCGAATGTCGGCAAGTCCACCCTTTTCAACGCGCTGACCGAAACGGCGGCGGCGCAGGCCGCCAATTATCCGTTCTGCACGATCGAGCCCAATGTCGGCAACGTCGCGGTCCCCGATCCGCGTCTGTACCAGCTGGCCGAGATCGCCGGTTCGGCCAAGATCATCGAGACGCAGCTCGCCTTTGTCGACATTGCCGGCCTGGTGCGTGGCGCGTCCAAGGGCGAAGGGCTGGGCAACCAGTTCCTGGGCAATATCCGTGAGGTGGATGCGATCGTCCATGTCCTGCGCTGCTTCGAGGATGGCGACGTCACCCATGTCGAGGGCAAGGTCGATCCCATCGCCGACGCCGAGACGGTAGAGACCGAACTGATGCTCTCCGACCTGGAAAGCCTGGAAAAGCGCGTGCCCGCCTTCATCAAGAAGGGCCAGCAGGGCGACAAGGAGGCCAAGATCGCCGCCTCGGTGCTCGGCCAGACGCTCGAGCTGCTGCGTGAGGGCAAGCCCGCCCGGCTGACCAAGCCCAAGGACGAGGAGGAAGCGCGCGTCTTTGGCCAAGCGCAGCTGCTGACCGCCAAGCCGGTCCTCTATGTCTGCAATGTCGAGGAATCGAACGCGGCGAACGGCAATGCCCATTCGGCACGCGTGTTCGAGAAGGCCGCCGCCGAGGGCGCGCAGGCCGTCGTCGTGTCGGCGGCGATCGAGGCCGACATCGCGACCATGCCCGCGGAAGATCGCGGCGAGTTCCTGTCCGAGCTGGGCCTGTCGGAAACCGGCCTCGCCCGCGTCATCCGCGCCGGCTATGCGCTGCTCGACCTCCTGACCTTCTTCACCGTCGGGCCGAAGGAAGCGCGCGCCTGGACCGTACATCGCGGTGCCAAGGCGCCGAACGCGGCGGGTGAGATCCACAGCGATTTCGAACGCGGCTTCATCCGCGCCGAGACGATCGCCTTCGCCGACTATATCGCCTGCAAGGGCGAGGCGGGGGCTCGCGATGCGGGCAAGCTGCGCGCGGAAGGCAAGGAATATGTCGTCCAGGACGGCGATGTGATGCTGTTCCGCTTCAACGTGTGATCCACCGCCGGCCGGGCGTCGTCGCGACCGCCCGGCCGTTCGGCTCTTGCATGATGTCATTATCGCGATACATATCGTGACATGATTCAGGTTAATCCTTACCAGCGCTTGATTTATACCAGCCGGGCCGTCGATGGTGGCGATGGCGATCATCTGCAGGCGATCCTGACGGTGTCCCGCCGCAATAATGGCATGGACGGCGTGTCCGGGGTGCTCTGGGCGAAGGACGGCCGCTATACCCAATTGCTGGAAGGGCCCGCCGACAGCGTGGCGCAGGCGTTCGCGCGGATTCGCATCGATCCGCGCCACAGCGATATCGCCGTGCTGGACGATCGCATGGTCGATGCGCGTCAGTTCGGCGAATGGGCGATGGCCGGGCTGCCCGGTGACCGCCCCGATATGGCGAGCGAGCGGCTGCGCGCCCTGCTCCGCAATGCCGATGCCGAGATCCGGCGCTATTTCTCCGTGGATTGACGGCCCAACCTCTCGGTTCCGGGGCACCGCATGATCGCTATGCCATGAATCGGTCATCGCCCGGACGTAGGGATCGCGCTATCGCGTTCCCTGGAAAGGACGATTTCTCCCCGTGATCCATCGCTCGCTTGCCGCCATCGCCCCGATTCTGCTCGTCCCACTGATGAGCGGTTGCGCCGCCTATCCCTATACGCCACCGGCGCTGCCGCCGGTCACGGCTGCGGCGCCGTCGCCCGCGTCGGCGATGACCATGTCGACCGAGGCCAAGGCGCCCGTCACCATCCTCGTTTCGATCGACGGTTTCCGCGCCGATTATCTGACGCGTGGCCTGACCCCGTATCTGTCGCATCTGGCCGCCACGGGGGCGAGCGGCGTCATGCGCCCGTCCTTCCCCTCCAAGACCTTCCCCAATCACTGGACGTTGGTGACCGGCGTCGTGCCCGACCGGCACGGCATCGTCGCCAACAACTTCGTCGATCCCGCCCGGCCGGGTGAGCGGTTCACCATGGCCTCGGACCAGCCCTATTGGTGGAATGCCGCCGAGCCGCTGTGGGTCACCGCCGAGAAGGCCGGCATCCCGACCGCGACCATGTTCTGGCCCGGCTCCAATGTCGCATGGGGCGGTGTGAAACAGGCGGGCGATCACGGCGCGGTAGAGGGCGGCACCCGTCCGCGCGATTGGCAGCAGTTCAACGGCGCGGTCAGCGATCGCCAGCGTGTCGACGGCATCATTGACTGGCTGCGTCGCCCCGCCGCGACGCGGCCCCGCTTCCTGACGCTGTATTTCGATGAGGTCGACAGCGCCGGCCATAACGATGGCCCCGATTCGCCGCAGGTCGATGCCGCGCTCCGATCCGTCGATACGGCGATCGGGCAATTGCTCGCCGGGCTCGCCGCGCTGGATCAGCCCGCCAATCTGGTCGTCGTCGCCGATCACGGCATGGCGGCGACGTCCAGCGACCGGGTCGTCGCGCTCGACCAGCTGGTCGATCCGGCCGATTATCAGCTGATCGAGGACGGCCCCTTCGCCGCGATCCAGCCGGTTCCGGGGCATGAGGCCGCGCTGGAGCGGCGACTGCTGGGCCACCATGACCATGTCGATTGCTGGCGTCGGAACCAGATTCCCGCCCGCTTCCATTATGGCCGCAACCCGCGCGTTGCGCCCTATTTCTGCCTGGCGGACGCCGGCTGGTTGATCAAGGCGAAGCGCCCCGACACGCCCTTTGCGGGCGGCACCCATGGCTATGACAATGCCGATCCCAGCATGGCGGCACTGTTCATCGCCAACGGCCCCGCCTTTCGTGCGGGCGTACGGCTCGCGCCGTTCGACAATGTCGCCGTCGCGCCGCTGCTGCGCGATCTGATCGGCCTGCCGCCGGGGCGGGGACTGGACGGCAGCGACGCGCCATTCCGGCGCGCGCTCAAGCGATGAGGGAGACGGACATGATCTTTCTGGAGGATGTGACGGTCGGCGACCGGGCCCGCTTCGGGACGTGCCGGGTCGACCGCGACGAGGTGATCGCCTTCGCGTCGCGCTATGATCCGCAACCCTTCCACCTGTCGGACGAGGCGGCGGCCGCCACCCATTTCGGGCGGCTGTCGGCCAGCGGCTGGCATACCGCGTCGATGACCATGGCGATGATCGTCGCCTATTATCGCGACACGGGGTTTCAGAGCCTGGGGTCGCCCGGGGTCGACGAATTGCGATGGATGAAACCGGTCTTTCCGGGCGACGTGCTGCGCTGCGAGACCGAAGTGCTCGAAACCCGACGGTCGGCCAGCCGGCCCGAAATGGGCCTGATCGTCAGCCAGCTGACCGTGTTCAATCAGGACGATATCGCCGTCATGCGGTTCCGCCCGACGCTCTTGATCCGCACCCGGTCCAGCGCCTGATCAGCGGGGGCCGCGTCCGCCCCGGCCCCCGGCTCAGCGCCCGCCACCCGAGCGCCCACCACCCCAGCGGCCACCGCGCCCGACGCCCGGCGTTCCGCGATTGCCGCGCCAGCGATCGGCGCGCGGCGCGCCCGGAGTCGGCGTCACGACGCCGCGACCACGCCAGCCGGGCGCGGCGCCCGGCACCGGCCCGCGCCAGCCACCCCGGCCCCATCCGCGCCACTGATCCCGGATCGCGCCGCCGCGCCACGCATCCCGGCGGCCCTGCCAATAGGCGCGCTGCCCGTCGTTCCAGGCATAGGGGCGGCGGTAGCGGTCATAGACATAGACGCCGGTGCCCGGATAATAGAAATTGTCGTACCAGCCATAATAGGACGGCGCATAACCCAGCCCGCCACCATAATAGCCGGGCGCATAGCCGCCGCCATAGCCCGCGCCGACCGACACGCCGCTATAGCCATAGCCGTCGGTGCATCCACCCAGTGCCAGCAAACCGGCCGCGACCAACGCGCTCCACGTCTTGCCCAAGACCATCATGCCTCTCCATGCCCCTGTCGATGCGTGGCGGGTGCGGCAGGGGTCCGTCATCCGCGTCGATCAGCGGTCAACCCGCCGTGATGACGACGGTTCCTGCGCCCCGTTCGCTGCACCGGCGCTGAACCGGACCGTCCAAGCTTGATCCAAAGGGGATTGGCAAAGCCCGCCAAGCAAGGCTAACCTGACGTACCGTTCATCATGGGCGGGCCGTTCATCAAGGACGGGTTGTGACAGGGCGGCGCATGACCGGGGGCAATCCGGCACGACCGTCCGCAGGCGTACCGTTTGCGCACGCGATCGAAGGTGGAGGGACAGGACGAATGGCGATGACGGACAATACCGTACCCCCCGGCGAGTCGCCGGAGCCATTCCATGAAGAGGTCCATGATCCCCGCCGTCGCGACTTCATCAACATCGCGGCCGTGTCCTTCGCCGGTGTCGGCGCGGTGGCGATCGTCCTGCCGCTGATCAACCAGATGAACCCGTCCGCCGACGTGCTGGCGCAGGCGACGACCGAGATCGACCTGTCCAAGATCGCGCCCGGCCAGGCGATCAAGGCCAGCTTCCGCAAGCAGCCGCTGTTCGTGCGCAACCTGACGCCCAAGGAAATCGCCGAGGCCGATGCGGTGCCGCTGTCCGAGCTGCGCGATCCGCAGACGCTGGCCGAGCGCACCAAGCCGGGCAAGAAGAACTGGCTGATCACGCTGGGCGTGTGCACCCATCTGGGCTGCGTGCCGCTGGGCGCGGGCGAGGGCGAGAACAAGGGCCCCTATGGCGGCTATTTCTGCCCCTGCCACGGCTCGGCCTATGACACCGCCGCGCGCATCCGCAAGGGTCCGGCCCCGCTGAACCTGCTGGTGCCCGACTATAAATTCGACAGCGACACGACCGTCACGGTCGGCGCGGCCGCTTAAAGGGGACCTGGACCATGAGCTTTCCCTGGGCCAAGCATTATCAACCCAAACAGCCGGTCATGCGCTGGCTGGACGAGAAGCTGCCGCTGCCGCGCCTCGTCTACAACGCGGTGGGTGCCGGCTATCCGGTGCCGCGCAACCTCAACTATTTCTGGAATTTCGGCGTGCTGGCGGGTGCCGCGCTCGCCATCCAGATCATCACCGGCGTCGTGCTGGCGATGCACTATGCCGCCAATGCGGGCGTCGCCTTCGACTCGGTCGAAAGCATCATGCGCGACGTAAACGCCGGCTGGTTCCTGCGCTATGCCCACGCCAACGGGGCGTCGATGTTCTTCATCGTCGTCTACACCCATATCTTCCGCGGCCTGTATTACGGATCGTACAAGGCCCCGCGCGAGATGGTGTGGCTGCTCGGCGTGGTCATCTTCCTCCTGATGATGGCCACCGCCTTCATGGGCTATGTGCTCCCCTGGGGGCAGATGAGCTTCTGGGGCG
>NZ_JBNNOB010000031.1:0-31026 GCF_050274375.1 Sphingomonas sp. NPDC019816 | reverse complement strand
TTTTTTTTTTTTTTCGCCGCCATTTCGCGCCTCGCCAAGCGGCATTGCCGGGCCGGCGGCGCTCGCACCGTTCTTCGTCACGCCGGCCGCACCGATGCCGCTCGCCGACGATCCGGCCGCCGCGCCCCCACCCGTCGCTGCGGCCGTCCCATCGCGGCTGCGTGCCTGTGGCCCCGCACGGTCGCGATCCGCGTCGACCTCATCGCGGTTCGGGGAAAGCCCCATGGCCATGGCGATCCGCCGCAAGGCGGAGGGCTCCTGCGTGCCCGGTCCGGGCGATGGGGACGGGCGAATGGCCAGCGCGGCGACGAGGATGGCGAGCCCCAGCAATGGCAGGACCCAGCGGTACCGATCACGCCGCGCCGGATCGGCTTCCATTTCCATCGGGGTCGAACCCGCCCGTTCCAGCCAGGGCATCGCCTCTTGCAGGGCCGCGCGGCGAAAGCCGTCCCGCCGATCGTCGGCGAGGAATTCGGCGGCGATGACCGACCGGTCCTTCAACCCCAGCGAGCGGTCGATCACGGCCAAGGCGGCGCGGCGCTCCACCCCGAAGCGCGCCATGCGCACCGCCACTGCCGCCACCAGGACGATGAGCGGCACCACGACCGCGAAGAGCATCGCGGGCAGCGCCGGAACCGGACGCAGCACCGCCACGATCAGAACCAGCACCGGCACCACGATCGCGCTGCGCGCCGCCAGATCGACCGCCCGGCGCCAGGCGGCCGCGCGCGCCGCCGCCGCGAGCGTCGCGCGCCCTTTCTCCTCCAGCCTGTCGAGCCGCTGATGGAGCAGCCCGTCCGATCGATCGTCCATTCGCGTCCCCGCCCCCCGGATCTGGCATGCGCATCCGGGGCCTGCCCAAGGGTCTATGGCGACTGGCTTGCACCAACCTTGCTGGCCGGCCGGCCGCCATCGTCGTGCGATATCAAGGCCGTCCGCCGCTGCAAGGCTGATGCAAGCAAATCATGGTTCCTGTCGGCCATCGGCATGGGGCATGATGGGATCGTCGACGTGAAATCCGCCAAACGCGCATTGTGGAGCCTGTGGCTCGCCGGTACGGCCGCCTGCCTGCCCGCCCCCGCCTGGTCGCAGGCCAGGCCGCCCGCGCCCGCGCCCGCGCCGCAGGTGGCGAGCGTGTCGTTCGAGCGCTTCACCCTGCCCAACGGCCTGACCGCGCTGGTCCATACCGACCATAGCAACCCCTCGGTGCTCGTCGGTCTGTGGTACAAGACCGGGTCGCGCGACGAGCCGCCCGGCAAGACGGGCTTTGCGCATCTGTTCGAACATCTGATGTTCCAGAGCACCGCAAACCGGCCGCAGGAATATATGGAGGCGCTGAAGGCGATCGGCGCGGTCGGGGCCAATGGCATGACCCGCACCGACGACACCGTCTATTTCGAGACGGTACCGACCAACGCGCTCGACTCCGTCCTGTGGCTGGAGTCCGATCGCATGGGCTATCTGGACGGGGGCATCACCCAGGCTTTGCTCGACGAACAGCGCCGGGTCGTGCTGAACGAAAAGCGGCAGGGCGAATTGCGTCCCGAGGAGATGGCGTGGCGTCACTTCCTGACCGCCTTCTATCCCGCCGGCCACCCCTATGCGCACCCCACCATCGGCTCGACCGAAGATATCGAGAGCGCGACGCTGGACGATGTGAAGCGCTGGTTCCAGGGGCATTATGGTGCCGGCAATGCCGTACTGGTCCTGTCGGGCGACATCGACGCCGCCACCGCGCGCGAGAAGATCACCCGCTATTTCGGCGCGATCCGCCCCGGCACGCCGATCAGCAGACCGCTGCAATGGACCCCGTCGCTAACCGAAACGCGGCGCGATCTCGTCTATGGCGAATTCGCCCAGGCCAGCATATCGCGCAACTGGCCCATCTCCAGCGGCTCGCCGCGTGACACCACGCTGCTGCTGCTCGCCGCCCGCGCGATGGCGGGACCGAAGGATGCGCCGCTGGTCCGGGCGCTGGTCACCGAGGCGAAAGTCGCGACGGGCGTCAACGCGACCGTCAACGAAAGCGCGCTGGGCAGCGTGCTCAACGTCACGATGGCGCTGCGTCCCGGCGTCTCGCCCGAGGCCGCCGATCGCGCGCTCGACGCCGCGCTGGCCGACTATGCGGCCAAGGGTCCGGCCCCGTCGCGGTTGCAGAGCATCATCGCCGCCACCGACGCGTCGCTGCTCGGCTCGCTGGACGACAATGGCGCGATCGGCAACCGGCTGGGCGAAGGCGAGGTCGCGCATGGCGATCCGAGCTATTTCCTGAAGCAGCGCGCATGGATCAACACCGCCCGGCCGGAGGAGGTGCGCGCGGTCGCCGCCAGATGGCTGGGCCGCCCCTATTACGAGCTTATCACCATGCCCGTGCCCGAGCGGCAGGTGGCGACCGCGGACGTCGATCGCAGCCATATGCCGCCCCCCGGCCCGTTCAAGGCGCAGATCGCCTTTCCGCCCGTCACCACCATGACGCTGGCCAACGGCATGAAGCTGGTCGTCGCCCGGCGGGCCGGCGCCGCCACCGCCGACATGAGCCTGCAATTCAGCAGCGGCACCCTGACCGATCCGGGGGTCGCGCCGGATGTCGTCACCAACGCCTTCGACCTGCTGGGCTCGGGCGCAAAGACCCGTTCGGGCGAGTCGGTCGAACGGCGCCTCTCGCAGCTCGGCATACAGATGGGCACGCGGGCGGGGCCGTGGACGAGCGGTATCCGCTGGAGCGCGGCGAACAGCCGGCTGGACGATTCCTTCGCGCTCGTCGCCGATCTCGTCCGCCGTCCCGCCTATCCCACGGCCGCCGTGGACGAAGCCCGTGCCGACGCCCTGCGCGCGGTGGCTGCTCAGGCGCGCAATCCCTTCGCCGCCGGCATGCCGTTGCTCCAGCGGGCGATCTGGGGCGACCGGAACGCGCGGGGGCATATCGCGACGAAGCAGGATGCCGAGCGCCTCTCCCGCCAGGCGCTGGTCGATTTCCAGACCCGTCACATCGTTCCCGGCGACGCGACGCTGACCATCGTCGGGGATGTCACGCCCGACCAGGCCAAGGCGCTGGCCGAACGCTATTTCGGCAACTGGACCGGTCCCGCCTCGCATATCGACCGCACGATGCCGGCGCCCTCGGGCGGCACGCCCGGCCCGCGTGTGATCCTGGTCGATGCGCCCGGCGCGCCGCAGAGCAGCATCACCGTCGGCACGCGGATTCCGCCCTTCGACAAGGACCGATCGGCCGTGGAGAGCCTGACCGCCGCGACGCTGGCCGATATCGGCGCAGGCCGGCTCAACGCCAATCTACGGCAGGACAAGGGCTGGAGCTACGGCTTTGGCGGCGAGATAGAGGATGCGCCGACCGGCGACCGGCTGTTCGTCGCGCGCGGCACCGTTCAGGCCGACCGCACCGCCGCCAGCTTGGCCGAACTGCGCCGCGAATTCACCGAATTCGCCACGACGCGTCCGCCTACCGAGGCGGAACTCGACGCCCAGCGGCAGACCATGATCCGCGCCTCGACCCTGCATTATTCGCGCAACCAGGCGTTTCTGGACTCGCTGGAAACCGCGACCACCTATCATCTGCCCTATGATCGCCCGACGACCCTGGCCCAGCGGCTGGAGGGCGTGACGTTGAACGCGGCGCAGGACGATGCGCGTCGGCTGTTCCGTCCCGATGCGATGACCTGGGTGGTGATCGGGGACTTGCGCACGATCGAACCGCAGGTCCGCGCTCTCGGCCTTGCCCCGGTCGAGGTCTGGGACGTGTCCGGCCGCAAGCTGCGCTGATCGCCCCGCCCTTTCCCTATCGCTCGACAGGAACCGCCTTATGCTCATCCTCGCCGCCATGGCCATGATCCAGGCCCAGCCCGCTCCCCCTCCCGCACCCGCCCGCGTCGTCACGTCCACCCGCCCCGCCCCGGCCGCATCGGGCGAGGCGCCGCTGCAACACGACACGCGCGGGCGCCCGGTCATGACGGTGCAGATCAATGGCAAGGGGCCCTTCCCCATGGTCGTCGACACCGCCGCGCAGACCAGCCTGATGAGCCGTGCGCTCGCCACCGAACTGGCGCTCAAGCCGCTGAACGGCGGCATCGGGGTGAACGGCGCGACGGGCAGCGAACAGGCCCGGCTGTATCCCGTCGATCGCATGACCAACCCGCTGATCGACATGCGCTTCGTCGCGATGGTCGAACTGACCAATGCCGGCGTCACCGATGCGCGTGGGATCATCGGCATGGAGACCTTCACGAGCCGCAAGCTGCTGATCGACCGCAGCACGAAGCGGATCGCCGCCGAACCGTCCGCCGCCGCCGGCCCCGGCTTTGCCACGATCGCGGGCAGCGGGACGGGTGAAGGGTTCGTCCAGATCCCGCTGACGCTCGACGGCGTGCGTGTCCCCGCGCTGATCGATACCGGCGCGGCGGTGACGATCGCCAACGCCGCCGCCTTCCGCCTGCTCGGCTGGGCCGAGAACGACCCGCGCCTTGCCGATGGCGGCGAGATCCGCGGCGCATCGGCCGGAGGACAAAAGATACGGGTCGCGCGGATCGCCAAGCTCTCGATCGGCAAGATCGGCCTGTCGAACGTGCCGATCATGATTTCCGAAGACGATGATCCGACACCGTCGATCATCCTGGGCAATGATCTGCTGAATCTCTTCCCCGGCTATGCGGTCGACTTCCCGCGTCACGAATTGCAGATCAAACTGCCCTGACCGGCGCGCCGCCGACGCCATCTTGATCAATATCAACCATTTTTCGAAAAGGAAAACCAGCGGCCCGTGCGTTGGGCGGGTGACCCCGATCAACAATGGAAGATAGCATCATGGCCAACAAGACCAGCAAGCGCGGTGGCGACAAGGCCAAAGGCGAGGCGGCCACCCTTCCCGCTGGCGCCGCCGGCCAGACCCGCTATGCCGAGCAGCAGGGCCATGGCGGCGAAACGCACCAGACAGCCGCCGACGCCGCCAACACCATGACCACGCAGCAGGGCGTGCCGATCGCCGACGACCAGAACAGCCTGAAGGCCGGCGAACGCGGGCCCACGCTGCTCGAGGACTTCATCCTGCGCGAGAAGATTTTCCATTTCGACCATGAGCGCATCCCCGAGCGTGTCGTCCATGCGCGCGGGTACGGCGCGCACGGCGTATTCGAGCTGACCGACAGCCTCGCCGATTACACCCAGGCCGATGTGCTGAGCACCGTCGGGCAGCAGACCGAGGTGTTCGTCCGCTTCTCGACGGTGGCGGGCAATAAGGGGTCGATGGACCTGGCGCGCGACGTGCGCGGCTTCGCGGTCAAATTCTATACCAAACAGGGCAATTGGGACATTGTCGGCAACAACATCCCCGTCTTCTTCATCCAGGACCCGATCAAGTTCCCCGATCTGGTCCATGCGGTGAAGCAGGAGCCCGACCGCGCCTTTCCGCAGGCCCAGTCGGCACACGACAATTACTGGGATTTCGCGTCCCTAAGCCCCGAAGCGTGGCACATGGTCATGTGGCAGATGTCCGACCGGACGATCCCGCGCTCGTTCCGCACCATGGAGGGCTTTGGCGTCCACAGCTTCCGGCTGGTCAATGCCGAGGGCAAGTCGACCTTCGTCAAATTCCACTGGAAGCCGCGCCAGGGCCTGCAATCGGTGCTGTGGAACGAGGCGGTCAAGATCAACGGCGCCGACCCCGATTTCCACCGCCGCGACCTGTGGACCGCCATCGAAGGCGGCGACTTCCCGCAATGGGATCTGGGCGTCCAGCTGTTCGACCAGGAGACCGCCGACCGCCTGGCCTTCGACCATCTCGATTCCACGAAGCTGATCCCCGAGCAGGAGGTGCCGGTCCGCATCATCGGCACGATGACCCTCAACCGCAATGTCGACAATTTCTTCGCCGCCACCGAACAGGTCGCCTTCTGCACCCAGAATGTCGTGCCCGGCATCGACTTTTCGGACGACCCGCTGCTCCATGGGCGCAACTTCTCCTATCTGGATACGCAGCTGAAGCGGCTGGGCGGGCCGAACTTCACCCATATCCCGGTCAATGCGCCGCGCTGCCCGGTGATGAACTTCCAGCAGGACGGCCATATGGCGATGCACAACCCCAAGGGGCGCGCCAATTACGAGCCCAATAGCTGGGGCCCCGATGGCGGCCCGCGCGAGAACCCGACCATCGGCTATCGCAGCTTCCCCGCCGAGGTGCAGGGCACCAAGCAGCGGCTGCGCGCCGAGACCTTCGCCGACCATTACAGCCAGGCGCGGCAATTCTTCGTCAGCCAGCAGCCCATCGAACAGAAGCATATCGGCGACGCGCTGGTGTTCGAGCTGTCCAAGGTCGAGCGGGTCGACATTCGCGCGCGTGCCGTCTCGCACCTGCGGCTGATCGACGAGGGTCTGGCGGCCACGGTAGCCGACGGGCTGGGCCTCGACCTGCCCGAACCGGCGCAGGCCGCCAAGCCGACGCGCGACCTGCCCCCCTCGGCCAAGTTGAGCATCCTCGCCAACGGGCCGGACAGCTTCAAGGGGCGCAAGATGGGCATATTGCTGACCGACGACAGCAGCGCCGAGCTGTTCGCCGGACTGACCAAGGCGCTGGCGGCGGAAGGCGCGCTGTGGGAGGTCGTGGCGCCCAAGATCGGCGGCGTCACGCTGGACGATGGAACGAAGGTCCCGGCCCAGCAGAAGATCGATGGAGGCCCCTCGGTCCTCTACGATGCGGTCGCCGTCCTGCCCGCCGAGGCGGGCGTCGCCATGCTGGCCAAGGATGCGACGGCCAAGGACTTCGTCGCCGATGCTTTCGCGCACTGCAAATTCATCGGCCACACCATGGCCGCCAACGATCTGTTCGAGGCGGCCGGCATGACGGAAAAGGACGACGGCTTCGTCCCGCTCGCCAAGGCCAAGGATGTCAAGGCGTTCGTCGAGACATGTCGCGGGCTCCGCTTCTGGCCGCGCGAAATGACCGTCGATCTCGACGCCGCCTCGCTCGATAGCGCGTCGTAATCATCGCCCCGGACGGAAGGATCGCGAAAGGTCTTTCCGTCCGGTCGCGGTCGTGCTGCGGGATAAGGGTATAGGCGGATCGGCACCGCCATGGCTGTCAGGCTGGACAGAAGCCGTACCCACCCATGGCATAAAATGGATGCCACTTTAAACGATATGCCCTATTTTAACCTTCTGGATGCAATTCCTTAACGTTTTCTATTTTGCGCAACATCGTCACATCGCTCCTAACATATTTGATGATTTTTGGTTTTTCGACAATTCGTTGTTTGGTACGGGAAACTCATCCACGCCATAATTAGCAAACTCAATTGCCATTTAACATTCCGGTAACTTCCCGAATGATAGGCGCCGCGCCATCACATCGCCATGTCACGGCGACTGTGACCGGCGGCGAGATGTCGCTGCCGCGTTACATGGGGGAAGTATTTCGTGACTTTGATGAATTCCGTACCGGGCAAGTTGCGCCTGGGCATTTCGACTGTGGCCGTTCTGGCCGCGATGGCCGCACCTGCTTACGCACAGGAAATCGTGGCGGCGTCGACGACGCAAACCGTCGATCAGGCCGACGCGACCCCGTTGCCCGCCGCGCAGATTTCCCCGGACGCCACGCCTGCGCCCACGCCGAAGCCCGACGCCAATCAGGGCGGAACGGTCATCGTGACCGGCACGCTGTTCCGGGATTCCAATGCCAGCTCGATCTCGCCGGTCACGGTGCTGACATCGGCCACGCTGCAGCGCGCCAACATCACCACCGCGCAAGAGGCGATCCGCTCGGTATCCGCCGATAGCGCCGGCTCGATCTCGACGGGTTTCAAGAACGGCTTCTCGGCGGGCGGCGCTGCGGTGTCGCTGCGCGGTCTGGGCGTGTCGTCCACGGTGGTGCTGATCGACGGCCTGCGCTCGGCGAATTTCCCGCTGAACGATGACGGCCACAACGCCTATGTCGACCTGAACTCGATCCCCTTCAGCACCATCGACCGTATCGAAGTGCTGAAGGACGGCGCATCGTCCACCTATGGCGCCGACGCGATCGGTGGCGTCGTCAACCTGATCAGTCGCAAGAACGTTCAGGGCATCGAGGGATCGGTGCAGGGCGGCACGACGGAAAAGGCCGATGGCTCGCACTACCGGGCGACGCTGACCGCCGGTTACGGCGATTACCGCAAACAGGGCTTCAACGTCTATGTGAACGGCGAATATACCTATGACGGGTATATCACCAACAACTCGCGCGGATACCCGTTCAACACGCTCGACCTGCGCCCCAGCGGCCTGCCGGACCGCAACCGCAACGACGATTCGCTGACCGTATCCAACCCTCAGGCGGTGGTGACGCAGGTCACGCAGAGCGACCTCAACAACCCCCTGTCGGGCAAGGTCGGCGCGCCGCTGACCAACCGGTACCAGCTGCTCAATCCGGGCGCCTGCCCGTTCGGCACCTTCACGGTCAATTCCGGCTCGGAACAGGGCACCGGCTGCGCCCATAATCTGGCGGACGAATATTCGATCATCCAGCCGCGCCAGCAGCGCTACTCGACGACCGCACGCCTTCAGGTTCGCCTGAGCGACAATCTGGAAGGGTTCGCCAGCGCCAGCTATTCGCGCTCCGAAGTCAGCATCCGCAGTACGCCGTCCGACATCCGCCAGACCCAGCCCTTCGGCGGCCTGCCGTCGCTGGCGTCGAGCAGCCCGGGCATCGTCCTGCCGGTCTATATCTGCCCGACCGGCAATAACTGCGCCACGGCCGCCGACCGACAGCTGAACCCGAACAACCCCTTCGCGGCGGCCAACGCCAATACGCCCGGCCAGGGGGCGGCGCGCATCTTCTATCGGTTCGGCGACATCCAGGCGGGCAGCGATCGTTCGCTCGACGTGTTCCGCACGACGGCGGGCATCTCGGGCGATCTGGGCGGCGGCTTCAAATTCCGTCTGAACGGCGTCTATGCGCGCGACAATCTCAGCGTCACGCAATATGGCTTCATCAATATCCAGGGGCTGTTGGGCGCGATCAACACCGGGGCCTACAACTTCGTCAACCCGGACCGGAACACGGCCGCCGTCCGCAACCAGATTTCGCCCGCGCGCACCACGCCGTCCTATTCGACGGTGGCGACCATCGGCGGCTCGCTGCTGAAATCGCTGATGGAATTGCCGGGGGGCGAGCTCAATGTCGGTGCCGGCTTCCAGGTGCGTCGCGAGACGCTGATGAACCGCAACGCCAATTTCGACCTGAGCTATTACGGCCTCAACACCTCGTCGGCCCAGGGGCGCCAGACGGTGACCGCCGGCTTCTTCGAGGTCGACATGCCGTTCGTGCGCGAATTCGACCTGAACGTGTCGGGCCGCTATGACCATTATTCGCAAGGCTATGGTCACTTCTCGCCCAAGGTCGGCATGAAGTTCACGCCGGTCGAGCAGTTCTCGCTGCGAGCGACCTATTCGCAGGGCTTCCGCGCGCCGACCTTCGCGGAAAGCAACCCGGCGAGCAGCTATTCCGGCTTCTCGTCCTTCACCCCGCCCGCCGGGTTCGCCAATGCGCATCCGGGCAATCCGGCCTATACGGGCAGCTATAACATCGGCAGCGGCGCGACCGGCAACCCGGACATCAAGCCCGAGGTATCGCGCAGCTTCACGGTCGGCACGATCATCCGCCCGACGCCGTGGTTCAACCTCACGCTCGACTATTACAACATCAAGAAGTCGAACCTGATCGTCAGCGGTCCCAAGCGCGCCGATGCCATCGACGCCTATTATGGGCGGACCAACGTCGCCGATGCGTGTGCCGCGCTGGCGGCGGTGGGCCAGGGCTATCGCTGCAACGTCATCGACGCGCCCGATCCCGCCAACCCCAACGCGCTGCCCCGTCTGCTGGTGTTCGACGTGCCCTATGTCAATGCCGACTATATGGTCAGCTCGGGCCTCGACCTGCAGGCGAACCTCAGCGTGCCGCTGGCGGGTAATGCGCGCCTCATCAGCCGCCTGGACGTCACCCGCGTGCTCCAGCTCGATCTGGTGACCGCCGAGGGCGTGGTGCAGAAATATGCCGGAACGCTGGGGCCGTACGAGCTGTCCTCGGGTGGCGGCACGCCGCGCATCCGTGGCAACTGGCAGAACGCGCTGGAGGTCGGCAAATTCTCGCTGACCGCGACCACCTATTATGTGGGGCGGATCAAGCAGGTGGCGGCCGACCGGATCAAGCCGGTCAACGGCGTCATCGACCTGTCGTGCGCCAACGCGCTGGCGCCCCTGCCGAAGGGTGGCGACGCCTGCTATGTCCGGCCGTTCGTCTATGTCGATCTGAACGCGGCGGTACGGGTGAACGACCAGTTCCGGTTCTTCTTCAATATCCAGAACCTGACCAATGCCCGCGCACCGCTGGCGGCGGCGGCCTATACCAGCAATCCCAATTACCTGAGCAGCTGGCATTATGCCGGCTTGGTCGGGCGCAACTTCAGCGCCGGGGCGAACTTCAACTTCTGAGTTCGCCAGGTAACGGCGCCGTGCATCGGGATGGGCCCACCCCACCCGATGCGCGGCCGCTCACGCTTTACAGACGACCGATGCAGCCGGAGCATCCCAAGACCATGTGCACCGCGCCGGATGGCCCGTCCCTATTCGCTCCGCCAGGCGTGGCACCACCGGCGGGGTCGCTGCACCATCAGTCGCTCGTCATGCGCGCGGTCGGCACGCCGTTCGTCGCCGATCTGCTGCTGGCGGTCGAGCGTCAACTCGACAAGGCACCCCGCAGCGCGGCGGTGATCCGCGCCTGGGGTGGCGATGCCGCATCCTCGGCGGTCGCCATGCGGATCAACGCCGCCCTCCATGCGCTGGCACGGCGCGGAGATGTGCCCCTGTTGAGCGGACTTTATGCCGGCGAACATCGCTGCTTCGACGAGGCGGTCGCGCTGGCGCTGGCCGGGCATGACGATGTCCTGCTCGAATGGCTCCACCGCGTCCCCCAGACCAACGAGATCGGCCGCGCCGCCGCCCTGCATGCCGGCCTGATGGTCCTGGCGCGCGATCACGGCCACGCATTCGAACTGCTGGAGATCGGGGCGAGCGCGGGGCTCAATCTCAACATCGCGCGCTATGCCTATGACCTGGGGGGCGTGCCCGCCGGGATGACGGGATCGGCGGTGCGGATCGCGCCCCGCTGGCGGGGCCCGCCGCCGCCCGACGCGCCCGTCACGGTGCGCGCGGCGAGAGGTGTCGACCTCGACCCGCTCGATGTGAACGACCCGGCGGCGTGCGAGCGCCTCGCCTCCTTCATCTTCGCCGACCAACCCGATCGGCAGCGACGCCTGGACGGCGCGCTCACGATCGCGCGGCAGCATCCGCCACGTGTGGACAAGGGCGATGCCGCATCATGGCTGGCCGTGCGGCTTGCGGAGCCCATGACGGACGGGCGGCACCGCGTCGTTCTGCATTCGATGGTGATGCAATATCTCGGCACGCAGGACCGGGAAGCGATCGAGGCGATGTTGGCGCAGGCGGGACGCGCCGCGACCGACCGGCGGCCGCTGGCCTGCATCGGTTTCGAGTGGGACCGGGGGCGCACGCGGGTCGAGCTGCGCCTTCGCACCTGGCCGGGCGGGGAGGATCGGGTGATCGCCCATTGCCACCCCTATGGCGCGTGGATCGAATGGCAGGGCGCGTGATCCGGTAAGACGCGGGGGCGCAAGGACGCATCGGGGCGTGATTTCGATTTCATCCGGCGCGCTGGAGGTAAACCGTTCTGGCTTGGGAACGAGATGACTTCGCCCTTGTTTTCAGCCGCGAAGGAGATGTCATGAACGCCAGCTCGCGCCTGACGACGCTCACCCGGATCGGCTTTGCGACGCGCGGCCTGCTGTACCTCGTGATTTCCCTGCTCATCCTGCGCACGGGGCGGACCGAGGACCCCAGCGGCGCCATCGAATATCTGGGCCGAGGCGGCGGGCAGCTGTTGCTGGGGATCATCGCCGCCGGGCTGGTCGCCTATGGCATCTGGCGGCTGGCGGATGCGGCGCTGGACCTCGAACGCCATGGCACCGATCGCAAGGGTATGGCGGAACGTGTCGGTGCGGGCGTCAGCGGCGCGGTGCACCTCTTTCTGGCATGGCAGGCGGTCGCGGTGATGCGCGGCGCCGCCCTGTCCGGCGACGGCACGCGGGAAAGCACCCGGACGGCGCTGCAACTGCCCGGCGGCTGGGCGCTGGTACTGGTCGGCGCGCTGGTGTTGGCGGGGCTGGGCGCGGTCCAGCTCGTCAAGGCGGCCAAGGGCTCGTTCCTGCGCTATCTCGAACCCTCCATGGCGCATCGTCCCTGGGTCCAGTGGAGCGGACGCGCAGGCTATGCGGCGCGGGGGCTGGTGTTCCTCATCAGCGGTTATCTCCTCGTCAAGGCCGGGATCGACGAACAGGCCAGCGAGGCGGGCGGCATGGCACGTGCCCTGGCATGGCTGACCGAACCGTTCGACCTGATCGTCGGCGTGGGGCTATTGGCCTTCGGGCTCTTCAGCCTGGTCGAGGCGCGCTATCGCCGGCTGCACGACGTACCGGTCGACGCTGCGATCCGCCGCGCGACCAGCTGGAGCTGACGATCCGACGGGCCGCTCCCCGGATTGCCGGGGACGCTAGGCCAGCCAACCGATCGCGAAGCAGGTCGCCAATCCGACGACGACATTCATCGGCAGTCCGATGCGAACGAAGTCGGAAAAGCGGTAATCGGCCGCCGCATATACCATGGTGTTGGTCTGGTACCCGACCGGGGTGGCGAAGCTGGCCGAGGCCGCGAACATCACCGCGATGATCAGCGCGTGCGGGTCCTGCCCGGTGGAGCGGGCAAGGCCGATGGCCACCGGGGTCATGATGACGGCGACCGCATTGTTCGTGACCGTCTCGGTCAGTGCCGAGGTCAGGAAATAGAGGATCATGATCACCCCGAGCGGCGACAGCGTGACCATCCAGGGCGAAATCGCGCTGACGATCAGGTCGACCGTTCCGATCGATTCCAGCGCGCCGCCGATGCCCAGCATGGCGAAGATCAGCACCAGGACGCTGCCATCGATCGACCGCCAAGCCTCTTCCGCATCCACGCACCGCGTTATGAGGACGACACCCACGCCGATCATGGCGAGCAGCGCGGTCGGCGCCACCCCCAGCGCGGCCAGCGCGATCACCCCGGCCAGCACCCCGATCGCGACCGGCGCGCGCGTGCGGCGGAAGCGGCGGATATGGCTGGTATCCTCGGCGATCAGGTTCGTGTTGGCGCGCAATTCGGTCAGCGCCGTGTCGTCCGCCGCCACCAGCAGGTTGTCCGCCGCGCGCAGGCGCACGCTGCCCAGATCGGGTCCGGGCAGATGCCGCGCCCGCCCGATCCCCAGGACACGGGCCGGAAGATGAGAGAGGAAGGGAATGTCGCGCAGCTCGCGGCCGAGCGCCGGGTGCGCCGGACCGATCGTCAGGCCGATCAGCTGGACATCGTCCGACCGGGCGCTGTCGGACAGCCGGATGGGGCGACCCACATTCTGAAGGCCGATCAGAAAGCCTTCGCTACGCGCCAGATCGTCGAGCTCGTCGGCCGTGGCGCTGACGATCAGGCGATCGGTCGTTTGCAGCACCAAGTCGGGCGGCGGGTTGCGCTCGATCCGCGATCCCCGACGGACCGCGATCAGGCGGACCGCATCGCGCCGCAGGAATGCGAGATCGGCGATACTGGGATTCTTGTCCGCCGCGTCGGGCAGCAGCGCGATCTCGGTCAGATAGGATAGCTGGTGCCGGTCCGCGATGGCGTTGTCGGGGCGTGACGGCAACAGGCGCGGCCCCAGGACCAGCATGGTCGCCGCCCCCGCCCCCATCGTCACCAGCCCGATGGCAGTGATATCGAAGATGCCGAACCCCGGCAGCCCGTTCGCCCGCGCCACGCCGTCGACCAGCAGGTTGGTGGACGTGCCGACCAGGGTCAGCGTACCGCCCAGGATCGAAAGATAGGACAAGGGTATCAGCAGGCGGGTCGCGGGTATGCCGACCGATCGCGCCAATCTGCGGACCAGCGGGATCAGCACCATGACGACGGGCGTATTGTTGATGAACGCCGGCGCGATGGCTGCGCCGGTCAGCATCTCCGCGACGGTACGTCGCGGCGCCTTTCCCGCCCGCCGTACGATCAGGCTGGCCAGCGCCTCGATCGTCCCGGTCCGCACCAGCGCGCCCGACAGGATGAAGAAGGCCGCGATGGTGATCGGGGCCGAATTGGCGAAGGCGGCGGTGATGAGCGGCGGCGTGAGCCAGCCTAGCGCCATCATGATCGCCGCACCGGCGACCGCGATGGTGACGGGTGGAAAGCGTTCGAGCGCATAGGCGACGAACAGGCCGATGACGAATATCAGCCCCAGCATCGCACGATGCGCCTCGATGCCCGCGAGAATGTCGTTCATGCCGGCCCGTCTGTGTCACGGCCGGGGGCGGGCACGACCTCCAGGATGACGTCCCCCGCCTCCAGCCGGTTCGCCGCCGCTTCCCAGAAGCCGATCATCGTGCCGCCGCGATAGATGCGATGGCCCAGCCCGGTGGTGATGGCGCGCAACGGCAACCCGATCTCGTCCGCCGCGACGCATCGTTCGCGCAGCGCGACCCGGCCGTCCGTCGCCGCCATGTCCGCCATGTAATCGGCCAGATGCGCGCCATGCGTCGATCCCGCCAGCAGCAGCCCGGCGAAGCTCGCCGGATTGATCACCGTATTGGCGCCCGCCTGCCGCGCGATCGCTTCGTTGTCCAGCGAGCGGATGATGACACTGATCGGCAGGTTCGGCGCGATGCGGCGCGCGGTCAGGACGATCAGGATGGAGGTATCGTCGCGCCCCGCCGCCACGATCAGCGCCCTGGCCGTCCCGACGCGCACGGCCTGAAGGGCGGCGTCGCGCGTCGCGTTGCCCGCCATCACCGCGACGTCCAGCGCCTCGGCATTGCGCAACGCGGCCGGATTCTCATCGATCACGACGATCGTGTCGGGATGCGCGCCGCGCCGGATCAGCTCGCTGGCGGCTTCCGAGCCGCTGTTGCCGAACCCCGCGATCACCACATGATCGCGCAACTGCCGCTGGATCACCGACATGCGCCATCGACCCCATACGCGCTTGAGAAGGAAGTCATAGGCGGTCCCCAGGAAGATGAGCCACACGAACAGCCGGATCGGGGTGACGACGAACGTGTCGAACAGCCGCGACTGCTGGGTGACCGG
Organism: Sphingomonas sp. NPDC019816; assembly: GCF_050274375.1. Taxonomy (NCBI): domain Bacteria; kingdom Pseudomonadati; phylum Pseudomonadota; class Alphaproteobacteria; order Sphingomonadales; family Sphingomonadaceae; genus Sphingomonas; species Sphingomonas sp. NPDC019816. The sequence goes on along the minus strand of NZ_JBNNOB010000031.1, from coordinate 15,816 downwards.
CACGATGTCGCCATAGCCGACGGTCGTGACGGTGATCATGGTGAAGTACAGGATGTCGGTGAAGGTGACCGGATCGCCCGACGATTGGCGCAGGCCGTCGCGGTCGAACCAGTGTACCGCCAGCGCAATGCCGATCAGCGCCAGCGCCAGCAGGGCCCGCCAGGACAGCGCCAGCCAGACGGGCGTCCGGCTGCGGCGATACAGATGATAGTCGGGCTTCTGGCCGGCGATCTCCACGGCGGAGTGTCAGTCGCTGGCCGTCGAGGCGGGCGTGTTGCGCCTGGGTGCCTCGAACGTCGCCCAGTCGCCGTCCTCGCTTGGCCGTGGTGGGGCTCCGGCGATGCCGTCATCCTCGCGAATGGCGCCGACCCGGGCGCGGTGCAGATGGACCTTGGCGATCATGTTCGCCGAGATCGGCGCGGTGATGAACAGGAACAGCGAGATCAGCAGCTCATGCGCGGTCCAGACGCCCAGCCGCGTCTGGAAATAGACGACGGAGGCCAACAGCAGCGCGCCCAGCCCCAAGGTGGTCGCCTTGGTCGGGCCATGCAGCCGCTCCATGGTCGTCGGCAGGCGGACCAGTCCCCAGCTGCCGATCAGGGCGAAGCCCCCGCCCAGGATCAACAGCGCGGCGATGGCGATGTCGGCGATGACGCTCATTCGACGATGTCCCCCCGCAGGATGAACTTGCAATAGGCGATGGTGCTGACGAACCCGACCATGGCGAGGAGCAGGGCCGCTTCGAAATAGGTGTCATTGCCACCGATCATACCGATCAGGATGATCAGCGCGATGGCGTTGATGACCATCGTGTCGAGCGCGACGATCCGGTCGCCCAGTGCGGGCCCCCGCAACAGGCGCCAGGCGTTCAGGATCAGGGCAAGCGCGACGCATCCCGACGCAACGTGAAGGGCGATCCCGATCATGCGAAAATCCGTTGCAGGCGCGCTTCGTAGCGCGACTTGATCCGGGCGATCTCCGCCGCCTCATCCGCGACGTCGAGCGCGTGGACCAGGAGGAAACGGCCATCGGCCGACACATCCGACGACACCGTGCCCGGCGTCAGGCTGATCGTGCCCGCCAGGAGGGTGATCGCCTCCGGCGTGGTCAGCGCGATCGGCACGACCAGCCAGCGCGCGCGCAGGTCGCGGTTGCGGCGGAACAGGATCAGCTTGGCGACCTCGAAATTGGCGACGACGATGTCGATCAATACGATCGCCAGATAGCCCAGAAAGGCGCGACCGAAGCGCATCCGGGGACGGTCGGGCCAGAAGGGCTGGGTGAATTTGGGCAGGATCAGCGCCAAGACGCCGCCCAGGACGATGCCGCCCATGGTGATGTGGTTCGCCATCAACAGCCAGACGATCAACAGCATCGCCGACAGCGCCGGATGCGGCAGGAACCGTTTCATCGCCCTCCCCCCAGGATCGCAGTGACATATCGGCCGGGCGCCATGACCTGCGCGGCGGTGGCGCGGGTCTGAGCCGTGACCCAGCCCGCCCCGATGGTCAGCATCGCCAGCATGAGCAGCAGCGCGACCGGCGCGACGAACTCGGCACGTGAACGGGTCGTGCCCGTGATGACGGCGGCATCCGGCGGGGTCGCCTTCCAGAACAGCGAGGATCCGCTGCGCGAGAAGCCGACGACGCCGATCAGCGTGGTGACGAGGATCGTCGTCCAGACCGCCTGCCATCCCGGCAGCGCGAAGCTGGCATCCAGGATCAGCAGCTTGCCGACGAAACCCGCCAGCGGCGGCAGGCCCACGGCCGCGATCGCGGCGGTCAGGTAGAGCAGGCCCGCCACGTCCTGCCCGGCAAAACGCGGGCTCGGCACGATGGTGTCGGCATATTGGCCGCGACGGCGCATCGTCACATCGGCGACCAGGAACAGCGCGGCCCCCGCCAGCGTCGCCTGCACCATATAATAGAGCGCGGCCGCCAGCGTCGCCTCGCGCCAGAACGAGACCGCCATCAACAACGTGCCGGTGGAGGCGAGCACCGCGAAGGCGGCCTGTTCGCGCATGCCGCGCACGGTCAGCACCCCGACAAAGCCGATCGCGGCGCCCAGGATCGCGGCGGGCAGCAGATAGGGCGCGGGCACCCAGGCCGCCGCCCCCGCCCCAGCGCCGAAAATCAGCGGTACGGTACGGATCATCGCATAGACGCCGACCTTGGTCATGATCGCGAACAGCGCGGCCACGACCGGCATCGTCGCGCCATAGGTGCGCGGCAGCCAGAGATGGACCGGCACCACCGCCGCCTTCAGCGCGAACACCGCCATCAGCAGCAGCGCGGCGATGCGCAACAGCCCCTGATCGGCCGCGCCCAGCGCGGCGACCTCGACCGCCAGATCGGCCATGTTGAGCGTGCCGGTCAGTCCGTAGAGAAGCCCCAGCGCGATCAGGAACAGCGCCGACCCGACGATATTGACCACGACATAGGCCACCCCCGCCTTGAGCCGCAGCGCGCCCTGCCCGTGCAGCATCAGGCCATAGGAGGCGATCAGCAGCACCTCGAAAAAGACGAACAGGTTGAACAGGTCGCCGGTCAGGAACGCGCCGTTCAGGCCCATCAGCTGGAAGTGGAACAGCGGATGGAAATGCCAGCCGCGCCGGTCCGCGCCCGTGACGACGGCATGGAACACCACCACCAGGCCCAGCACCGCCGCCAGCACCAGCATCGTCGCCGACAGGCGGTCGAGCATCAGGACGATGCCGAACGGAGCGCGCCAGGCGCCCAGGGCATAGCTGCGGATCGCGTCGTCCTGCACCGTTACGAACAGGGCGATCGCCACGACCAGCATCGCGACGCCACCGCCCAGCGACAGCCCCAGCGCCAGGGGGCGATGCCGTCGCATGAGCATCATCGTCACGGGTGCGATCACGGCCGGTATGATGATCGGCGCGACGGGCAGATGGTCGAGCAGGGTCATGCCCGGTCCTCCCCATCCGGTCCGGCCCGGCCGTCGACCTGATCCGTTCCGCTTTCCAGGTAACTGCGCAACGACAGGATGACGGTCATGGCGGTCATGCCGAAGGTGATCACGATCGCGGTCAGGACCAGCGCCTGGGGCAGCGGATCGGCATGTTGGGTCACATCCTTGGCATAAAGCGGGGGCCGGTCGACGATCAGCCGCCCGATCGCGAAGAGGAACAGGTTGACGGCATAGGACAAGAGCGTGAGCCCCAGCACGACCTGAAATGTCCGTCCGCGCAAGGCCAGATAGATGCCGCCCGCCACCAGCATTGCGATGGCGGAGGCGACCAGGAATTCCAGACTCATGCCGTGTCCCCTCCGTCGCGCTTCGCCGCCCGCTGCGCGACATGGGCCAACTGCGCGAGCGCCATCATCACCGCCCCCACCACGACACAGGCGACGCCCAGATCGAACAGCATCGCGGTGGCAAGCTCGAACTCACCGACCAGCGGCAGATGGAAATAGCCGAAGCTGCTGGTCAGGAAGGGCGCATCGAACAGCAGCGCGCCCAGCCCCGTCGCCACCGCGATCAACACGCCGAACCCGATCAGTTGATGCTCGCCGAACTTGCGCCGCGCGTCCGTCCAGTCGAAGCCGGACGCCAGATATTGCAGCAGGACCGCGATGGAGAAGACCAGCGCCGCGATGAACCCCCCGCCCGGCTGGTTGTGCCCGCGCAGGAAGATATACATCCCGACCAGCAGCGCCAGCGGCAGCAGCAGTCGCGTCGCCATGACGAACATCATCGGATGACGCTCGGGCGAGAAACGGTCCTGCGATCGCCACTCGCGCAGTCGCTGGCCGGCGACTCCCGTCGCGGCGGGTTCGAGGAGCGCGAATATGGCCAGCCCCGCGATGCCCAGGACCGTGATCTCCCCCAATGTGTCGAAGGCGCGAAAATCGACCAGGATGACGTTGACGACATTGGTGCCGCCACCGCCCGAATAGCTGTTGTCCCAATGGAACCGCGATATGCCCTCGCGCACCGGCCGCGTCATCACCGTCCAGGCCAGCCAACCGGTGCCGATCCCACCCAGTGCCGCGATCACCGCGTCGCGCATCCGCCGGGGCAATGTCGACAGGCGCGGCGGATGACCGGGCAGCAGGTGGAGCGCCAGCAGCATCAACAGGATCGTCACGACCTCGACCGCGATCTGGGTCAGCGCCAGGTCGGGGGCGGACAAATGGATGAAGGCCAGCGCCATGACGAGGCCGATGACGCTGATGAAGATCAGCGCGAGATAGCGGCGCCGGTCCACCGCCAGCACCGCCAGCGTCGCGACGATCAGCGCGGCCCAGGCGACCACCGCGACCGGCGATGCGGGCGTGGTCGCGGCCGAACCGGCGGCGATCCCGAAACGCGCGGCCGCGTCGAGCGCCAGCGCCAGCACGACGACGAACAGCAGGACGAGATACCGTTGCAGCGACGCGACATGCAGGCGTTCCGAGACATCGCGCAGGCCATTGACGGTCGCCGCCATGCCGCGATCGAACAGGGCCTTGGCATCGGGCAGGGCGAGCCGGGCCACCGCCCGCTCCACCCCGGCATAGCGCCACAGCAGCAGGATCGCGACCGCCACCGCCCCCAGGCTCATGAGCAACGCCGGATTGACCCCATGCCACAAGGCGAGGTGCAATTCGGGCTGTGTGCCGCCCGTCACCGCCGTGCGGGCCGCCGCGACCAGCGGGCCGGCCAGCGTCATGGGCGCCAGTCCCAGTGCCAGCGCGATCGCCCCCAGAATGGCCGGCGGACCGAGGAGGATGGCACCCGGATCGTGCGGCGCGGCGACATCGCCGGTGCGCCGCGCACCGAAATGGAGCGCCACGGCGTAGCGCAGCGAATAGGCGGCCGAGAGCATCGCGGCGATAGTCGCCAGCGCCGGCACCAGCAGCGCCTGTCCGGCAAGCGGGGTATGCGCGCTCTGCTCCAGCATCATCTCCTTCGAGATGAACCCGCCCAAGGGCGGCAGACCCGCCATCGCGGCGGCGGCCAGTACGCCGAGCGTCGCGGTCAGCGGCATGATCGCAGCCAGCCCGCCCAGCCGCCGGATGTCGCGCGTGCCCGTCTCGTGATCGACGATGCCCGCATGCATGAACAGCGCCGCCTTGAACGCGGCATGGTTGAGGATGTGGAAGATGGCGGCGACAACCGCCGCACCCGTGCCGAAGCCGAGCAGCATGACCATCAGGCCCAGCTGGCTGATCGTCGAATAGGCCAGGATCGCCTTGAGATCGTACCGAAACAGCGCGACGCCCGCGCCGAACAGCATCGTCAGCAGCCCAATGGGCGCGACGATGCCGAACCACAGATCGGTCCCCGCCAGCACGGGCCAGAGCCGGGCGAGCAGGAACACGCCCGCCTTCACCATCGTCGCCGAATGGAGATAGGCGCTGACCGGCGTCGGTGCGGCCATGGCATGCGGCAGCCAGAAGTGGAACGGGAACTGCGCAGACTTGGTGAACGCCCCCGCCAGGATCAGGATCAGGATCGCGGGATAGAGCGGTGACGCCTGGACCAGATCGGCGCGCGCCAGGATCGTCGCCAGGTCATAGCTGCCCGCCGCCTTGCCCAGCAGGACCATGCCCGCGATCAGCGCCAGCCCGCCGCCGCCGGTGATCGTCAGGGCCATCCGCGCGCCCTGCCGCGCCTCGGCCCGGTCGCGCCAGAAGCCGATCAGCAGGAAGGACGCCAGGCTGGTCATTTCCCAGAACACCAGCATTAACAGCACGTTGCTCGACAGGGCGATGCCGACCATCGCGCCCTGGAACAGCATCAGGAAGGACAGGAACCGCGCGGTCGGCTCGCTCTTCGCCAGATAGCCTTGCGCATAGACCACGACCAGCAACCCGATACCCAGGATCAGCCCGGCGAACAGCAGCGCTAGCGGGTCGAGCCATAGGCTGAGGTCAAGACCGAGCACCGGCAGCCACGCGATCCTGACGGCCGGCGTCGGCCCCGACAGCGCCGCCCCGGCCTGCGACAGCAGCAAGGCCAGGCCGCCGGCGCTGGCACCGCCCGCGATCAGCATATGCACGCCGCGCGACGCCCGACGCATCGCGACCAGCAGCAGGACCGCGACGAACGGCAAAATTGTCAGGGCCAGCAGAAACACCCGTATCCCCCCTTTACGCGCCGTGCCGAATTACATGCCGGGATCGGCCCGCCCGGCAAGTTTCGGCCAGGACCGCGCTTGCCCAACACCCGGCGGGCGCACGCGGTTCAATCCGGTGCGGCGACATCCGCAACCGGGGGCGCATGGCGAAGGGCGATAGGATCTGCACGGGCAAGCCGAAGCTCCAGGCAACAGGGTTCCGCGCTGGCGGCCCGACCAACGTTAGAACCTGCCCGCATCCGCGATGTCGCGAGCACCCGGAAATGCTATTGCACGATGCCCGGCGGATCGACAACCCTGCCCCCGCGGCATGCCCATCGGGTGCGGACAGGGCAGATACCGTGAAACGTCGGCTTCATTGCCGCTGGGCAACGAAGCGCGATGTACGGACGCCGATGGGAGAGCATAGCTGTATATGATTTCGTGATCGTCGTCCTGGATGGCATCCCGTAGATACGAGATATGGCGGAGAGGGAGGGATTCGAACCCTCGGTACCGTTGCCGGCACGCCGCATTTCGAGTGCGGTGCATTCGACCACTCTGCCACCTCTCCGCGAGGACGATCCGAGCGGTGGAAAACCGCTGGGGCTGATCGATTGGAGGCGCGCTCCTAGATCAGCTTTTTCGGCAATGCAAGCACCTAAACTTGTGCGACGCGACAAACGCATTAAATCATTGGGCATGGACGCTATCGACATGCCGCCCCTCACCTCGCGCTTCGACATGGAGGCGCCCATCGTCGCGAGCGCGCGATTCGCGATCGGCGATGTCGTGCGGCACCGCATGTTCGACATTCGCGGCGTGATCTTCGACGTCGATCCCGTCTTCGCCAATAGTGACGAATGGTATGACGCGATTCCCGAACAGATTCGCCCGGCCAAGGACCAGCCCTTCTACCACCTGCTCGCGGAGAATGCCGAATCGAGCTATGTCGCCTATGTCAGCCAGCAGAATCTGCTGCACGACGACAGCGACGAGCCGATCGACCACCCCGCCCTGGCCGGCCTGTTCACCGGCTATGAGGATGGTCGGTACCTGTTACGGCGCGAACACCGGCATTGATCCGCTACGGGGATCCGACGCGGGCCGGCTTTCCGGTCGTCGCCTGCAATCCTTGGTTGACAATCCGGCCACCTTTGCCTAGCTGACCCTTCTTTCCCGACGGGCATGCCTGGGCGGGAGCCATGCATTTGGGAAGTGATAACAGCCATGTTCGCAGTCGTGCGCACGGGCGGCAAGCAGTATCGCGTCGCCGCCGGAGATAAGATCGTCGTCGAGAAGATCGAGGGCGAAGCCGGCGCGTCGGTGACGCTGGGTGACGTTCTGCTGGCGGGCGAAGGCTCGGAGCTGAAGGCCGTCGACGGCATCACGGTCGCCGCCGAGATCATCGCTCAGGCGAAGGCCGACAAGGTCATCGTGTTCAAGAAGCGCCGCCGCCACAATTACCGCCGTCGCAACGGCCACCGTCAGCAGCACACGATCCTGAAGATCGTGTCGGTCGGCGCCTGATTTTTCAGACGCGCCACCCAACGAAATCCAGGAGTAGTTCGCAATGGCACATAAGAAAGCAGGCGGTTCGTCGCGTAACGGTCGTGATTCGGCCGGCCGTCGCCTTGGCGTGAAGAAGTTCGGCGGCCAGGAAGCCGTCGCCGGCAACATCCTCGTGCGTCAGCGCGGGACGAAGTTCTATCCGGGTCGCAACGTGGGCATGGGCAAGGACCATACCCTGTTCGCGCTCGTCGATGGCCGCGTCTCGTTCCACGAGGGCAAGCTGGGCCGTAAATTCTGCTCGGTCGAACTGGCCGCAGCGGCCGAATAATCGGGCAACCGCGCCGGGTTGCCCACCAGGGTGACCCGGGTTCCGCGCAGGAACCAGCAAAAAAGGGAGACGGGTCACCCCGGCTCCCTTTTTTCATGCTCCCTCCCCGGCTTCCGGGCCTTGTCTCCATCCCGTCATGTCGACGTGGCAGGGGGCGGCCCGACGCGACGAGGAGTTGCAGAGTAATGTTCGCGCGGACTGAAAGACTGTTGTTGCGGCCAGCCTGGCCGGAAGATGCGGCGCCGCTGGCCCAGGCCATCGGGCACGAAGCGATCGCGCGCATGGCGGCGCGTGTTCCCCATCCCTATTCGATCAATGACGCGGAGCGCTGGCTGGCCCATCCCTGCGGCGCGACCGAGCCGCGCTTTTTGATCACCACGCTCGACGGCGGCGGCGCGCCCGTGCTGATCGGGGGCATCGCGATCATCGCGGGCGATACCGGACACGAACTCGGCTATTGGCTGACACCGGCGGCCTGGGGTCGCGGCTATGCGACCGAAGCGGGCCGCGCGGTCGTCGCCACGGCGCGCCATGCCCTGCCCATCGCCCGGCTGAACGCCTGGCACTTCGCCGACAACCCCGCCTCGGGCCGGGTGCTGGCCAAGCTGGGCTTCCGTCCCACGGGACAGCGGATGGCGCGCGCCTCGGCCGGGCGGGACACGCTGTCGCCCAGCATCCATTATGCGTTGGACCTGAAGGACGAGCGAAATCGCGCGATGCCGTTGGCGGCGTGAGGGCATTTGATAGGGGGGTCCCGGATCGTCGGTGTGACCGCGCGTTACGATCCGGGATGCTTGTCACCCGGGCGGGCGTGGCCTTCGACTGCGCTCAGGCTGAACGGAGGTTGGGACACGGCGCTTAGCACAACGACCGTTCAGCCTGAGCGAAGTCGGAGGCCACGCCCCCGCCTCACGCCGGTGCGCCAAGGTCACGTCCCGCCACCGATCGTCCGCGCGAAACGGCCGGGCTGGTCAGTGGGCGCGGTCAGCGGTAAGGGCAGACCATGCATTTTCTCGATCAGGCCAAGATCTTCGTCCGCTCCGGCGCGGGCGGCCCCGGCGCCGTTTCCTTTCGGCGCGAGAAGTATATCGAATATGGCGGCCCCGATGGCGGCAATGGCGGCAAGGGCGGCGATATCATCTTCGAAGCCGTCGCCGGCCTCAATACGCTGATCGATTTCCGCTATACCCAGCATTTCCGCGCGCCGCGCGGGCATGGCGGATCGGGCTCCAACCGCACCGGCGGCGGCGGTGACGATCTGGTCATCAAGGTGCCGGTCGGCACTCAGGTGCTGTCCGACGACAAGGAAGAGGTGCTGCTGGACTTCACCAAGGTCGGTCAGCGCGAGGTGTTCCTGCGCGGCGGTGACGGCGGACGCGGCAATGCCAGCTACAAGACCTCGACCAACCGCGCGCCGCGCCAGCATGGCACCGGCTGGCCGTCCGAGGAGGCGTGGGTCTGGTTGCGTCTGAAGCTGCTGGCGGATGCGGGGCTTGTCGGCCTGCCCAATGCGGGCAAGTCGACCTTCATCAACGCGGTGACCAATGCGCAGGCCAAGGTCGGCGCCTATGCCTTCACCACCACCCGCCCGCAGCTGGGCGTCGTGCGGCATCACAATCGCGAATTCGTGGTCGCCGACATCCCCGGCCTGATCGAGGGCGCGGCGGACGGTGCCGGGATCGGCGACCGCTTCCTGGGGCATATCGAGCGGTGCCGCGTGCTGCTCCATCTGGTCGACGCCAATGACGCGGACGTGGCAGAAAGCTACCGCATCGTCCGCGACGAGCTCGAAGCCTATGGCGGCGGCCTGATCGACAAGCCGCACATCATCGCGCTGAACAAGATCGACACGCTCGACGACGAGTTGATCGAGGCGCTGTCGGCCGAACTGGCCGAGGCGAGCGGTGCGGACGTGATCCCGCTGTCGGGCGCGGCGGGCACCGGCGTCGACTGGGTGCTCGACAAGCTGCTCGAACAGATCGGGCCAGGGCCGGATTCGGTGCCGGAGAATGACGAGGGCGAGGACGAGATCACGTGGTCGCCGCTGGCGTGATGGTTCGGGTGGTGGGCTCGGTGAGACACCCTGCCCTCCCCCATCCCCTCCCGCTTGCGGGAGGGGCGTGCCTGGGCCGGACGTTCGCCCCGCAACCGCTCCCCTCCCGTAAACGGGAGGGGTTGGGGGAGGGAAAGACGCCTCGCAGAGACCGTCGCTGCCGATCAACACCAGAAACAGCGCAATGATCTTCCCCCCCACCACCTGCCACCGGCTGATCGTCAAGGTCGGCTCCGCCCTCCTCGTCACGCCCGAGGGCGAAGTCCGCCGCGAATGGCTGACCGGTCTCGTCGCCGACATCGCCGCACGAGTGCGGAACGGCCAGCAGATCGCGATCGTCTCCTCGGGCGCAATCGCGCTCGGCGCACGTCGCTTGGGCCTACCCAAGGGCGGCCGCGCCAGCCTGGAGGATGCGCAGGCCGCCGCCGCGACCGGGCAGATCGCGCTCAGCCAGGCCTGGGCGGAGTTACTGCACGCCGAAAACCTCACCGCCGCGCAGATGCTGGTGACGCTTGACGATCTGGAGGATCGTCGCCGCTACCTGAACGCCGCCGCGACGCTCGGACGGCTGCTGGGCCTGGGCGTGGTGCCGGTCATCAACGAGAATGACAGCGTCGCCACCGAAGAAATCCGCTTCGGCGACAATGACCGACTCGCCGCGCGCGTTGGTCAGGCGGCGGGTGCGAACGGCGTGTTGCTGCTCTCCGACGTCGATGGCCTGTACGATAGCAATCCGCACACCAACCCGGATGCGCGCCATATCGAACGGGTCGAACGGATCGACGCGGTCAGCGGCATGGCCGATGGCGGCTCCGCCTCGGGCATGGGATCGGGCGGCATGGTGTCGAAGATCGCCGCCGCACGCATCGCGGTGAGTGCGGGCGCGCATCTCGCCATCGCCTCGGGGCGGATCGACCATCCACTGGCGACCCCTGCCCGCCACACCATCTTCGTCGCCGAAAAGAGCGCGCCCGCCCGCAAGGCATGGCTGGCGGGCGGCCTGACCGCACGAGGGGCGATTACTGTCGATGTGGGCGCGGCCAGGGCGCTGGCCGAGGGCGGAAGCCTGCTCGCGGCGGGCGCCACCGCCGTCCACGGGCATTTCGCACGCGGCGATCTGGTGACCGTGGAGGGGCCGAACGGCACTATCGCGCGCGGCCTCAGCGAATATGATTCGACCGAGGCACGGTCGCTGATCGGCACACGCTCGGACCAGCAGGCCGACATATTGGGTCACGCGCCCCGCGCCGCGCTGATCCACCGCAACCACCTGGCCCTGCTATGATCGTTGCCGTCACGGGAGCGACCGGCTTCGTCGGTCGCGCGGTGGTGGACCGCGCCGCCGCCATGGGGCTGACCTTGCGGGCGCTGACCCGGCGCGCCCAGCCGTCGCGCGCCGGCATCACCTGGATCGCGGGTGCGCTCGACAAGCCCGACAGCCTGGCGACGCTGGTCGAGGGGGCCGACGCGGTACTGCATATCGCGGGCGTGGTGAACGCGCCCGATCGCGCGGGCTTCGTCGCGGGCAATATCGAGGGCACGTGCGCCATGGTCGAGGCGGCGAAGGCGGCCGGGATCACGCGCTTCGTCCATGTCTCCTCGCTGTCGGCACGCGAGCCCGATCTGTCCGTCTATGGCTGGTCCAAACGCCAGGCCGAGGACATCGTCACGCAAAGCGGGCTCGACTGGACCATCGTCCGGCCGAGCGGAATCTATGGCCCCGGCGACATGGAGATGCGCGACATGTTCCGTGCCGCCAGGCTGGGGATCGCGCTGATGCCGCCACCGGGCAAGGTCTCGCTGATCGCGGTCGAGGACTTCGCGCGGCTGTTGACGATCCTGGTCGCGCGTGACGGTCCTCGCGCCGTGCTGGAGGTCGATGACGGCCAGGCGCTCACCCATGCCGAACTGGCTGCGGCGATCGGCGCGGCGGTGGGACAGCGGGTGATGACGCTGCACCTGCCCAAGGGACTGCTGACCCTCGGCGCGAAGATCGACCGCCGGTTGCGCGGAAGCGGTGCCAAGCTGACTCCCGACCGGGTCGGCTATCTCTGCCACCCCGACTGGACGGCCGACCCCGCCAAGCGCCCCGACCCGGCGCTGTGGGAGCCCGCCATAGCCCTTTCCAGGGGGCTGGCGGACACGGCACGGTGGTATCGCGCCAACGGCTTGCTATAGCAGACACCATATCGCGGCCGAAAAGCCGCCGCATTTGGGTGCCACGGGGCGCCCGACTGAAAGGATCATCATGAGCGACCGCCAGGCCATTTTCGATACCGTCGCCGCGCAGATCGCGCCCTTCAACAAGAAGGGCGTGGAGCTGTCCGAGGCGACGACCTTCCAGGGCGACCTGGAGTGGGACAGCCTGACCGTGATGGATTTCGTCGCCGCGATCGAGGACGAATTCGACATCATCATCACGATGAACATGCAGGCCGAGATCGAGAATGTCGGCCAGCTGGTCGACGCGGTCGAAAAGCTGAAGCAAGCCTGATCGCCTTCAAACGGACACCGACATGACCGAAGCCGCTGCCCAGCCCCACGCCCTCCCCGCCGATGCGCCGGAGGTTGCCCCCGAACGCGACCTGCTCTCCAAGTTCGACGGCCTGATCGCCGAGCGGCAGAAGCTGCTTGATTCGGGCGTCACCGATCCCTTCGCGATCGTGATGGAACAGGTGAAGTCGCCCACCGAGGCCGTGATCCGGGGCAAGGATACGATCCTGCTCGGCACGTACAATTACATGGGCATGACCTTCGATGCCGACGTCATCGCGGCGGGCAAGACGGCGCTGGAGAAGTTCGGGTCGGGCACCAATGGCAGCCGGATGCTCAACGGCACCTTCCATGACCATATGGAAGTCGAACAGGCGCTGCGCGATTTCTACGGCATGACCGGCGCGATCGTCTTTTCGACCGGATACATGGCGAACCTGGGCATCATCTCGACGCTGGCGGGCAAGGGCGAGTACGTCATCCTCGACGCCGACAGCCATGCGTCCATCTATGACGGTTGCCAGCAGGGCAATGCCGAGATCGTCCGCTTCCGCCACAACTCCGTCGAGGATCTCGACAAGCGGCTGGGCCGCCTGCCGAAGGAACCCGCCAAGCTGGTCGTGCTGGAGGGCGTCTATTCGATGCTGGGCGACATCGCCCCGCTGGTCGAGATGGTCGCCGTCGCCAAGAAGCACGGCGCGATGGTGCTGGTTGACGAGGCCCACTCGATGGGCTTTTTCGGCCCCAACGGGCGCGGCGTGTATGAGGCCCAAGGGCTGGAAGGCCAGGTCGATTTCGTCGTCGGCACCTTCTCCAAGTCGGTCGGCACCGTCGGCGGCTTCGTCGTGTCCAACCATCCGAAGTTCGAGGCGGTGCGCCTGGCGTGCCGTCCGTACATCTTCACCGCCTCTCTGCCACCCTCGGTCGTGGCGACCGCGACCACCTCGATCCGCAAGCTGATGACCGCGCACGACAAGCGCGAGCGGCTATGGTCGAACGCGCGCACGCTCCACGCCGGGTTGAAGGAGATGGGCTTCCGTCTCGGCACCGAAAGCTGCGACAGCGCGATCGTCGCGGTGATTCTGGAGGATCAGGAACAGGCGGTCATCATGTGGCAGGCGCTGCTCGACGGCGGGCTGTACGTCAACATGGCGCGACCGCCAGCGACCCCGGCGGGCACGTTCCTGCTGCGCTGTTCGATCTGCGCCGAACATACGCCCGAACAGATCCAGACCGTGCTCGGCATGTTCAAGGCGGCGGGCCAGGCGGTCGGCGTCATCGGATAAGCGGGGCCCTTGCGACTTTGCATTATCCGATCGTTGGGATAGCGTCGCGGACGTGATCGAGGAGCAGGACCAGGGAGGGGTCGGCCGCTGGCGGACCTTTGCGCTGATCGCGATGGCAGTAGCCGGCGCGGCGACCCTCGTCCTGCTGATCGTCACCCTGGGGCACGCCAATCACGAACGCGACCGCGCCCTCGACCTGCAAAGCCGCAGCTATGACGTGATGATCCTGGCGCGGACGCTGGCCGGCACGATCGCCCGGTCTGAAGCATCGCTCGGCCGTTATGTCATTTCGGGCGACCGCAAGCTGGGCCAGCTCTATTCGGAGGAATGGGCGCTGGCCGGCGCGCAGCTCGACCGGCTGGACCAGCTGATCCATAACCCGCGTCAGCAGGCGTTCGTCGACCGGCTGCGTGCCGCCTATGATGCGCGCGGCGACGAACTGTCCAGCATCGCGCTGTCGACCACCTATCACCGCGATCGGCAGGCCTATGCGCTCTATTATGCGGCGCGGCAGGCCGATGCGCTCCTCCAGATCAATCAGACGCTCAACGCGCTGATCGGCGGGGAGCGCACGCTGCTGGAACAGCGCAGCGCGGATGCGAGCGCCACGGTGGAGCGCTCCAACCGGCTGGCCGGCGGATTGGCGCTGTTCGGCGTCGCGCTGGCGATCGGTGGCATATTCCTCGCCTGGATGATCATCCGCGCCGAGGGTGAACGCGCCGAGGCGCGTGCGGAAGCCTATGCCGAACGCGCCCGCGCCGAGGAACTCGCGAGCGCGGTCGAGGCCGCGACCGAGGAGCTGAAGGTCCAGGAAGCCAAGCTGCGCCAAGTGCAGAAGATGGATGCACTGGGCCAGCTGACCGGCGGGATCGCGCATGATTTCAACAACATGCTGGCGGTTGTGCTCGGCGGGCTCGAACTCGCCCGGCGCGCCCATGCGTTGGAGGACACGCACCGCCATCTCGACAGCGCGACCGAAGGCGCGCACCGCGCCGCCGCGCTGACCCGCCGCCTGCTGATGTTCAGCCGCGAGGAGGCGCTGACCCCGGAGGCGTTGCAGCCGCGTCAGCTGGTCGTCGGCATGCGCGATCTGCTCGATCGGACGCTGGGCGACGGGGTGAAGGTGACGGTCGAGGATCGGACCAGCGACTGGGCGATCTTCGGCGACCGCACGCAGATGGAGAACGCCATCCTGAACCTGGCGGTGAACGCCCGCGACGCGATGGAGGGGCGGGGCGAACTGGTCATCCGCACCACCGAGGTACGGGTCGCACCCGACGAGCTACCGCGTGCGGGCGCCGGCGACTATGTGGTGATCTCGGTCGCGGATACGGGCGCGGGTATGACGGCGGACATCGCCGAGCGGGTGTTCGAACCCTTCTTCACCACCAAGCCCGCCGGCAAGGGCACGGGTCTGGGTCTCAGCCAGATCTTCGGGCTTGTCGGGCAGATGGGGGGCGACGTCACCATCCGTACCGCGCCGGGGTCGGGCACCACCGTCAACCTGTATTTCCCGCGTCATATCGCACGGACCCCGATCCTGCCCGTCGCCCAGGCCACCGTCCCCGAGCCGGTCGCGGCGGACACCGACGGCCTGCGCATCCTGCTGGTCGAGGACGATCCGCGTGTTCTGGCCGCGACGATGGGTGCGCTTCGCGAATTGGGGCATGATCCCCTACCCTGCAACGATCCGCGTGAGGCCGAAGGGCTGCTAGACCGTCATCCGGGTATTCGCTTGATCGTGTCGGACGTGCTGATGCCGCACCACACCGGCCCCGAACTGATCGCCAGCCTGCGGCCGCGCTACCCCGATGTCGCGGTGCTGTTCGTAACGGGCTTCGCCGGTGACGCGCAGGCGACGGGGTTCGAGGGGCATGAGGTGTTGCGCAAGCCCTTCACCCTGATGGGGCTGGAACGCGCGGTCGCGGCGGCGTTGAAGCGCGCCGAAGGACCGGTCTGCGCGGCGGCTTGAGGTTTGGGGCGGCGGTCGGGGCATGGCCTTCGACTTCGCTCAGGCCGAACGGGGCAAGGGAGCACCCAGTTACAACGACCGTTCAGCGTGAGCGAAGTCGAAGGC
>NZ_JBNNOB010000030.1:0-31089 GCF_050274375.1 Sphingomonas sp. NPDC019816 | reverse complement strand
TTCCTCCTCGAATTCCTTCGTGAAACGTCGCTGCTTCGTCATCGAGTTCGCCTTTCACCTCAAGGGAACTCTCCACTTTTCCGGGGCAAGTCCAAAGTTCGTGGTATCGGCTACGCCCCAGCGGATGGTAGTTGGCCTCCGACGCGGTCGGCAGTGCTGACAAGGTGGGCCGGGTGGAATGCGTCGCCTCTGCGACTGTCGAGATCAAATCCGATCAGTTCTCGGAAGCAGCTTTCGATCGCTTCATCGGCGCCAGGACAGTCGGAACCTCGCGAATGACAACAACCTCGTCCGAGACCTTGCTGCTTTTTGAGGCGCCTTCGGCCGCCTGGATAGAAAACTCGAAGCCCGGGACTGTGCCGTTTGCAGCCTCGACAACGTAAGGCTTGAAGAGCCGGGTCAGGCTTTGATGGCCGATCTGGTGTTGTAGATCACCCAACCTTATCGACGTCACGCCGGAGAAGCGCAGGAAGCAAGCGACTTCATAGAGCCGACGGTTGATCGGGCTCAGCTGGAAGTAGCTGGGTGCGTATTGCATGACACTTCGATCCTTGAGGATCGCCCGGAACAGCCAATCGCACAGACGAACATTCACGGCCTTGAGCCTGCGCTCGCCGGTTCGCGTCTTGGTATATTGAAGGCGGGCAGTCTCGACCCAGGAGAAGAATCCCGCTTCGCCCTCGCCACCAGTCTCGATGTCAGTCTTGATCTGCGTGCTCTGCAGTCGTTCCAATGCCTCGTACAATCTTGTGTACGCGTTGGATGACGGTGTAGCGCCGGTGACCCGGAAGAAGTCATTGGCAGTGAACTGGAAGTTTTGGCTTACTGGCTCGCCGTTCTCGATCTTCGCAGCCATAAGGCTGGCGATGTAGAGGATAACCTCTTTATCGTAGATGTTGGCGACACCCTTATGGCCAGGCTGCACCTCGATACTGATCTCGCCGGTGCTGTAGGCAAGCGGCTTCATCCATGCCTGCTTCGTAAGGGCGAAGAAGGGGTATGCCATCAGCGATAGCTCGCCATGAACACCACCGCGTAGTGGGCTGTCCATGGAGAAGAGGTCGCCCTGCATCGGAACCACTGCGTCTTTGGCAGTGCCGGCCGGCGCCCGATCTTTCGACAGGCCTGGTTCGGCCGCCTTACTCTTCGGCATGACCAACTCCGTCGTCATCCAGTCGGCTCACGCGCGTCCGAACCGCGGCGACACCATAGGCGTAGGCGATACCACGAGCCGGTCGACCCGTAAGGCCGGTCATGGGGTGAGGCGTAGGCGATACCACGAACTTCAGGCGGGTTTCGGGCGGAAAACGCAGCCTTCCGAGGGGAGGGTGCCTGCCAGTTCGGTCCAACTTCGTACTATCGACTACGCCTACGAGACCCGCACCGGGGTTGGTCGGCTTCGTCGCAAACGACCGGGCCTGTTGAAAAATGCCGGACATGCCGGGTTGCTCCTTCGTTTCACCCCTGCCGAAAGGAGCGTCGCTATGATGGGACCAGCCTGTCGCGGTAAGCGGGAAGGGGCGTCCCGCCGCACCATAGAAGCCATGTTGCCCGCAGACCACCTGCTGCGTCGCGTCGATCGATGTCTCGACATCGGCGAGTTGAGACAGGCACTGGCCGGTCACTACAGCGCAAGGGGACGGCCATCGATCGATCCCGAACTCCTCATCCGCATGGCCTTGGTCGGCCGCATTTACGCGATCACGTCCGAACGGCGCCTGTGTGAGGAGCTGCGCTACAATCTGGCCTATCGCTGGTTCTGCCGTCTCGCGCCGGGAGACAAGGTTCCGCACCACTCGACGTTCAGCAAGAACCGGCACGGTCGTTTCCGCGATGCCGACGTGTTCCGGATCCTGTTCGAAAGCACGGTCCGACGCTGCATCAGTGAAGGACTGATTGGCGGAAAAGACGCCGCGATCGATGCATCGTTCATAGCGGCTGATGCGAGCTGGCAGCGCAAGACCGTTCCTGGCTACCTGCCGTATGTCGCCAACGCGTCGCGCGCGGTTAGGGAGTGGGTGCACGACACTGGAGATGCCGTCTTTGAAATGGCGCGCTCGAAAAGCTGCCAAGGCGTCTCTCGAACGGACCCTGCCGCGGCTTGGTCGGCGCGAACGGTGCGTGGCCGGTTCGGCTACGCCCTGAATGCGCTGGTCGACACCCCGAGTGGCGTCGCTCTCGATGTGAAGGCGACACCGGCTCGGTTCGCGGAGGAAGTTGATGCGGGGCGCGTCATGCTCGAGCGATCGGCCGATCGCTTTGATTATCGTCCCAAGCGGGTTGCGGCCGACAAAGCCTATGGCAGCGCCAACTTCCTCGGCTTCGTAAGGGATCACGGCGCAATCCCGCACATTCCGGTAATCGACCGTACGCAACAGACCAAGGGCAAGCTGCCGCGAACGGCCTTCAGCTATGATCGTGACATTGACAGCTTTACCTGTCCGACCGGAAAGCCGCTCCGACATCATGCCTTCCATCTGCCCACCGGCGTACACCGTTATGCAGCCGATGCGCGTGACTGCGAGGCGTGCGTGCTTCGGAAGAAATGCACGACGGCGCGGCGTCGTACCCTGGTTCGGCTGGACGATGAGGACGTCCGCGATCTTGCCAGAGCCGAAGTGGAAACCGGGCTCTACAAGCGGTCTATGCGGTTGCGGCGCGGGGTTGAACGGTTCTTCGCTGACGCCAAGGGTAAGCATGGCATGAGGCGGCTTCACCTGCGCGGTATCCGCGGAGCGGAAGAAGAGTTCCTGATCGGCGCGGCGGTGATGAATCTGATGGTCCTGGCGCGACCCCAGCGGCTGACGGGCAAGCCGCGCCGGGGAGTATGCGTCCCCGCAGCGCTGACGCCGGCTGCGATCTCGGCCCGGTCGATTGAACACGACGTGATCGCCTCGCCTGCTCGACGATATGCCTGATCGCTGAGGCGCGGCGTGATCTATCACGCGGCTTGCAGCCGTTCTTTGCGGTATGGCACACCGTCGAGCAGTGCCTGGCCCGGCGCCTTGGGCGTGCCGTCACCGTTCACGTACATATAGAGTGTCGTCGTCGTCATCCCGAGACGGCGCGCGACATCGGCTGCGATCGCGTTGCGATCGGACATGGCGGCCATCGCTATCGCCAGCGTTGCCTTGTCCATCTTGCGGGGTCGCCCTCCCATGCGCCCCCGCGCGCGTGCCGCGGCAAGGCCGGCCTGTGTGCGCTCGGCGATCAACTCGCGCTCGAACTCTGCAAAAGCGGCGAAGATGCCAAAGGCCAGGCGGCCGTTGGCGGTGGTGGTGTCAATCTGCGCGCCGGCGCCGGTCAGCACCTTCAACCCAATGCCGCGCTCACGCAGCGCCTCGGCGGTGATGACCAAATGCCTCAGGTCGCGTCCGAGGCGATCCAGTTTCCAGAGCACCAGTGTATTGCCGGGCTGCAATGCCTTGAGACAGGCAGTCAGGCCGGGACGTGCATCATGACGACCCGACGCGAGATCCTCATAAATGCGCGAGGCATCGACGCCTGCGGCGAGCAGCGCATCGCGCTGCGGTGCCAGCGTCTGCGATCCGTCAGCCTTGGACACCCTCACATATCCGATGAGCATCGCCACCCTGCCAGAAAAGATATCTGACACCCTGCAATGTGCTGGTGGTTTCCGCAACGGGTATTCCGACCACAAGGCAGGGGGGACGAGGCAAAAACAGCAATCGCCAGAAAACCGGTCGTTTTTCTTGTTGCCCAGTGACAATCACGATGAGCGCCTGCGCGTCATTGCAATGCGCGGTTGGGGTCTGCTTCGGGAGTGCGTACCCGGACCGGAAGCAGCCTCCAACCGCTTCGGCTTGATCTGCGGGTTGCCCTGCTGCCATCCTGCCGTGGCACCGTGGACGAGGCAGACCCTGATCGTGAGTGACAAGTTGTCATATCCTGTCGGCCCTTCAGGCCGGGGACGTTCGGCGTCAGTTTCTCACAAGTGCGGCAAACACTTCACGCATCTGGGTCGAGGGAGAGGGATCGTGCACTTCTTGAAGGATCGAACCGGACCACTGCGAGAGAAGGATGCGCGCCAGTTGGATGCTCGGCATCGCTGGCGTCAGGCCGGTACGCCTCAACAGATGGGAGGTGACGTCGGCGAAGGCGGCCTCGTACGCGACCTTGACCGGTTCGAAGCGCGTGCGGAATGGCGCATTGCGTCGTGCGTGAAGGTGAAGCTCAACCATCAGTACGGAATGACGCGCATCAACGGACAGGGCATCCAGGCTGCGCCCGATCGTATCCAAGATGGATTCTGCGGTTTGATGACGGGTATCCGCCACCAACGTGTCGAGCTTTCGGGCCAGGCTCGCCATGTGCTCTTCGACCAGCGTGAAGAGAAGATCGTCCTTGCTGGCGAAATACGAATAGAATGCGCCCTGCGAGAAGCCAGCGCGTTCGCAGATGCCGCGGATCGAGGCGGCTGCGACCCCGCTCGCGACGATCAGCCCGATCGCGGCGTCTAGCAGTCGCGCCCGCGTCTCCATCCGCATCTCGGGACGCTTCCTGCGGCCTGGCATCCCCCGCGTCGTTAGGGTCAGGACCCATTGATGTGAGCGTCGCGATCTGATTCCGGCTCCGCAAGGAGACCGGGATGAGTGACCTGTTTTGGCTGACGAACGAGCAGATGGAGCGGCTGCGGCCGTTCTTTCCCAAGAGCCACGGGAGGCCGAGGGTAGACGATCGGCGGGTGCTGAGTGGCATCGTATTCGTCAATCGCAACGGGCTGCGCTGGCGAGATGCACCCGGCGAGTACGGCCCGCACAAGACGCTGTACAATCGGTGGAAGCGTTGGGGCGAGGCCGGTGTGTTCACGCGAATGATGGAAGGTCTGGCTGCAGCCGGCGCCGAGCCGCAGACGGTCATGATCGACGCAACCTACCTGAAGGCTCACCGCACGGCATCGAGCCTGCGGGTTAAAAAGGGGATCTTGGCCGCCTGATCGGCCGCACCAAAGGCGGCATGAACACCAAGCTTCACGCCATCGCCGATGCGAACGGGCGCCCCTTGAGCTTCTTCATGACCGCGGGCCAGGTCAGCGACTACACCGGCGCGGCAGCGCTACTCGATGACATGCCGAAGGCGCAGTGGCTGCTTGGTGATCGCGGCTACGACGTCGACTGGTTCAGGGACGCCCTCCAGGCCAAAGGCATCCAACCCTGCATCCCAGGCCGCAGGTCGCGCAACGAACCGATCCGGTACGACAAGCGCCGCTATCGGCGTCGCAGCCGCATCGAGATCATGTTCGGCCGCCTCAAGGACTGGCGCGGGGTCGCTACCCGCTACGACCGCTGCCCCACCGCCTTCTTCTCCGCAATCGCCCTCGCTGCCACCGTCATCTTCTGGCTGTGATCAACGAGTCCTGACCCTAAGCGCAAAGTCCCATTCGAACTTCCGCCGCGCAAACAGCTAATAAAAGGATTGTCGGGGGTCGGCTTCAACTTGACGACGCGACGATTGCACGCCGCCTGAGCCCGTCGATGTCGGCCGATTGGGATACTGGCTGTTTAGTCTTTGCATCTGGTGGGCTATGAGGTCCCGCGATAGCTTCGAATCCTATACTCATTGGAATATCTGTCAGATGGAACCGCCCCGTCGCTTCGGACGACCGACATTGGAGGAAGCGGCAGGCCTGCGTAACCGGGTCATGGAAGAGACGCTGGGCCTGTTGCGCGTCACCGGTATCAGCGGCCTGTCAGTTGATGAAGTCGCGAGACTGGCTGGCGTCACGAAACGCACGATATATCGCCAGTTCGGTAGCAAGTCCGAACTTGCCGACATTGTAGTAGATCAGGAAATAGATAGACTTCAGGACGGTATTCTTAGTTCAACTAACGAAGCATCGCCTATCGGAAAGTTGCAATGCTGGGCAAGGTCGTTTTTCGATTATGTTGTCGAGCCAGATAACGCATCCTTTCTCAATTATCTGTGCTTCGAATCAATCGATGATCCGTGCCTGCGCTCGAAATTGTCTGGATGGCATATGCGAATGATGGATATTGCGCTTCAGTTGATAGGCCGTGCTCAGAAGCTGGGCGAATTGCCGTTGCTGCCGCCCGAGCGACTTGCGGGTTTGCTCATCGATCTGATGAACGGAGCGATGCATCGGCGACGCCTGCACCTCGATGAATTGCTGGTGTTCGTCGGACAGACGCAGGAAGATCATTTCCGCTCGCGATGGAATTGCTTCCTCGCGCTGGCGAACGGCGGATGTCCCTCGGACACCGGTTAACGGCACCGCCTTCCAAGGCGGGTGGTAGCTTGTACCGTTTCTGAAAGTATCCTATCGTGTGTACATGTTGAACGGCATAGGCGTAGCGCCCGTGATCGCAGGGAATGTGCCAATGGGCGATCGGAAGGCAGGTCGGCCGGCATTCGACGCATTGTGTGCTGACCTTGCGAGCGTACACGGCAAGTCGGCAAAACCAACGATCTGCTTCTACGACCTCGACCGTACCGTAACCCGCTTTCCGACTTGGTCGTGGTTCCTCGCGAGGACCATACTACGGTATTGCCCATGGCGCATCGTGCTGGTCCCCTTCGTGATGCTGGTCGCGATCGGCAGGGCGGTTGGATGGGTTAGCCGCGACCGCATCAAGGAGGTGATGCACGGCGTGCTCATCGGACGCGATACGCGGCAGGCCGTAATCGATCGATGGGCCGGAAGCTTTGCCGATCATGTCGTGCGTAACGGCATCCGCCCCGGCGCGCTGCTGCAGATTGCGGCAGACCGCGCCGCCGGGCATCGCATCGTTCTGGCTACCGCCGCGCATCGTTTCTACGCCGAACCCATCGCGCGCAGACTGGGTATTAGCGATGTCATCGCGACCGAGGCGCGACGGCGCGGCAATCGCATCACCCATCGGCTTGCGGGTGCGAATGTATATGGTGAAGCGAAGCTGGCCGCGGTCAGCGCTTGGCTGTCGGGACAGGGTTTCGCGCGCGAGGATTTGCTGGTTCGTTTCTATTCCGATCATGCCAGCGACGCGCCTTGCCTAGCGTTCGCCGACCGAGGAATCGCGGTGAACGGCAACCGGTCGATGCGCGCCCTCGCCGGGCAACATGACTGGACATCGCTCGATTGGAACCTGACGACAGCGGTCGTGGCCTGACTCGTGCAGGCCGTCATCCTCAGTGCCGGGCGCGGCTCGCGCCTGTTGCCGCTCACGCAGGACATGCCGAAATCCATCGTCCCGATGGCGAACGGCACAATCCTCGACCAGCAACTCGCCGCGCTGGCGCAGGCAGGTATCGCGCGGGCGATGGTCGTGGTCGGCTATCGCGCCGACCAGATCAAACGCCACCTTGCGGCACGGCATCTACCCATCGAGGTCGAACTGCGCTTCAATCCGTTCTGGGCGGTGGCAAGCAGCATCGGCAGCGTTTGGGCGGCGCGTGACGTCCTGCACAATCCCTTCTGCTTGATGAACGGCGACAGCAGCTTCGCATCCGCCATTATCGAACGGGCGATCGCCGTTCCACCGCGCAGCGTCGGACTGGTGGTCGAGCCGTTGGGCGTGCCGGAAGAGGACGACATGCTCGTCCGGGTGGATGAGGGTGCCGTGATCCGCGTTTCGAAAAGCCTTGCAACCTCGTACGCAACCCATCGTTCATTGGGCATCATCGTTGGCGCTCGGGACAGCGGGTATGGCGATGCGCTGGCCCGTGTGATTGGAGAGGCGGATGGTTACGCCGCTTATCATCACGACGTGATCAGTGCGCTGGCGCAGACCGAACCGGTTGAGGCGCTCGTCGAAACCAGTGGCGACTGGATTGAGATTGATCGGCCCGATGATATCCTGCGGTGGACGGCGAGACGGGGGCAATGACGCGGCGTCGGTCAATTGCTTTCCTGTTCCTTGGCGAAACGTTGCTAATACCGCACCTGTATCCAATCGTGGAGGCGCTCGCCGCTGCCGATAGCACGGTGGCGATCGATCTGTGGGTATCGACGTCGGTGCATGAACGGCTGTTGCGGCGCTGGACGGCGCTGCTCGATGCCCCCGGTATCGTCATTCGTCGCGCGCCCGGCTTTCGAAGAGACGACGGCGACGAAGTCGGGCGCAATCCGGTGTTGCCGTCCAAGCTGCCGATGCTGTTCCGCCTTGCGCCGCGCCTTGCCAGGACGCCGGTGGTGGTCTGTGCCGAACAGACCAGTCTGTGGTTGCCGCGCCTGATGCCGTGGCGGGCAACCCGATACGTCAAGACATCGCACGGGGTCGGATCGATGAGCGCGCGAGACGATCCGCGTCGCCGCGCCGCGTTCCATACGCTGGTTCCCAGCGAGCAGGAACGCGAAACCTATCTCAAGCGGGGCATCGCGCCCGATCGCATCACCGCCACCGGCTATGTGAAGGCGGCGTTCACTCACCACGCCCCGGTGCGTACGCTGTTCGCACAGGATCGGCCGGTCCTCCTCTATACCCCGCACTGGCAGGCGCACCGCTCGTCATGGCCCGCCTGGGGGCGAGAGATCGTGGCGATGCTCGTCGCCCGAACCGACTGGAACGTGATCCTGGCGCCGCATCAGAGGCTGATCGAACAGGCACCCGACCTTCGCGAGGTGCTGGCGAAGGTCGCCGGATTGACGCATGTTCACTGCGATCTCGACAGCTTCGCCGGGGTCGACGGCAGCTATACCGCGATGGCCGACCTGTATCTGGGCGACACGTCGAGCCAGTTGATCGAATATCTCGTCCGTCCACGCCCGGCGGTGTTACTTGACCCGGCGGAGCGCGACTGGCGCGCGGATCCCGCGTTTGCGATGTGGCATGCGGGGGAAGTGGTACGCACGCTCGACGACCTGCCCGCCGCGATCGACGGCGCGCGGGCGGCCCATCCCCGCTTCGCCCCCGTCCAGCAGGCGATCGCGCAGGCGGCGGCGGG
This sequence comes from Sphingomonas sp. NPDC019816, assembly GCF_050274375.1. Taxonomy (NCBI): domain Bacteria; kingdom Pseudomonadati; phylum Pseudomonadota; class Alphaproteobacteria; order Sphingomonadales; family Sphingomonadaceae; genus Sphingomonas; species Sphingomonas sp. NPDC019816. The sequence goes on along the minus strand of NZ_JBNNOB010000030.1, from coordinate 22,188 downwards.
GGATGCGAGCGGGGCGGGCGCGGCGCGGGCGGCAGAGGTAATCCTCGCGATACTGAACGACGCCGTGCCGGAACGCGGGCGGCCAAACAGGTAGAATCATGCCGGATACCACCGACCTTCCTTTCCCCCGTGTCGAACCGGTCGGGGACAACCCGACCTTGTTGTGGGGGATGGACGCGCGGGAACGGCTGCGCCGCATCGCCAGCGCGCTCGGCCTGCCGGACAGCGGAACCGCAGGCGACACGGTCCTGCTCGCCAACCTCGAATATGCGTTCGATCCGGCATGGATGCGCCATCTGCGCGGTCGCCGCGACTGCGTACTGACGCGCGACGGCGTGGCCGTTCTCGCGCATGTCGCCGATGCGGACCGTATGGCTGTGCGCGATGCCATGACACAGGGCACGACGCTGCCGCCCCATCTGACGATCCTGCCCGCGGAGGACGAGGGCGGCATCTTCGACGAGGCGTTGCGCAAGCGCGAACGCCCGTTTGCCGAACGGCTGGTGCCAGCCAACGTCCCCGCGATCGAACGGGCGAGCTATGTCGGTGCTTACAAGGGCGTCACCGATGTGCTGACCAAATATCTGTGGCCCGAATGGGCGTTCGTCCTGACCTGCATCGCGGCGCGCATCGGCCTGTCCCCCAACGGAGTCACGGCGATCGGATCGGTGCTGTGCATCGTGGCGACGATCGCGTTCTGGCATGGCTGGTTCTGGACCGGCATGGCGACCGGACTGATCTTCATGGTGCTGGACACGGTCGACGGCAAGCTGGCACGCTGCACGATCACGTCCTCGAAACTGGGCAATGCGTGGGATCACGGCGTTGATCTCGTCCATCCGCCGATCTGGTGGTACGCATGGGGCGTTGGATGCGCGGCCTATGGGCGGCCGCTGACGGATGACGTGTTCTGGGGCGTGATGGCGGCGATGCTGTTCGGCTATGTCGCGCAACGCCTAATCGAAGGGGCGTTCATCGTCCGCTTCGGCATGCACATCCATATGTGGCGACCGTTCGACAGCCGTTTCCGGCTCGTCACCGCACGGCGCAATCCCAACATGGTCATCCTGTTCGCGGCGATACTGGTCGCGCGGCCCGATTGGGGAATCGTCGCGGTCGCATGGTGGACGATGACCTCGCTGTTGGTCCATCTGGTCCGACTGATGCAGGCGATGGCACGGGCGCGACGCGGCGATGCGATGGTCAGTTGGCTCGCATGACGCGGCTTGCGCGACGGCGTGTCGATCCCATGTAATGAATATGCCAGTCAAATCCGCACTCGTATCACTTGCCGCGCTCGTCACGATGGTGGGGATGCCCGGTATTGCGCAGGCGGAGGATTGTGCGGGCACCTCTGGTGCGGGAAAGATCAGGCTTACGCTGGTGGCGACGGCGATACGAAGCACAAAGGGCGAAGTCGTCTTCACTCTGTATCCCGACGATCGGAAGCGTTTCCTCGCCAAGGGCGGAAAACTGCTGCGTGTGCGGACGGCGGCGCGCCTGTCACGGACCACAGGCTGTTTCTGGGTCGCACCCGGCCATTATGCGGTCGCGACCTATCATGACGAGAATGGCGACCGCGATTTCAACCGGACGCTGTTCCGGCCGAAAGAAGGGTTCGGCTTCTCCAACGATGCGCCTGCGACGATGGGGCTGCCGGCATTTAGTGCGGCCCGCTTCGCGGCACCGGCCGACGGCCGAAGCATCTTCATACGGACGCGCTATCCGAACTGACCGTGCTGCCAGCCGGTCGGGATATAATTTCAGCCGTTCGTAATGCTTGCAGGTCCGCCGGAAGTATCGCAAAAGGAAACCCTGCCGTGTACTTTACGGCAATCGGGTCGAGATCCTGCTGAAAGTAACGTACATGCGCGATGCTACAGTTTTGCGACCCATGGTCGACATTCCGTCCGAGAATCGCTTCGCGCGGACGCTGGCCAATGACGATCTGCTGCCGCTGCTGTCCGGCCTGACCGGACGGATGATCCAGATGCCTGTGCGTCTCCGCCCGCAAGCCGTGCCGCTCGACGCGGCGCGTCCCCGCATTGCCGTCATCGCCAACCAGCGCAGTCATCGCAGCACCGCCCGACACGGGCACGACCACGGGCACAATCGGAACATCCTGTACGCTGCTCCCGACACGCGCGAACGGATGGTCGACGCGCTGGAAAGCTTCGCCCAGGCGCAGGTCGACCTGCTGGTCATCGACGGTGGCGACGGCACGGTGCGCGATGTGATGAGCGCCGCCCGGCCGATGTTCCGCGAACGGATGCCACCGATCGGCGTGATGCCGAATGGCAAGACCAACGCGCTGGCCAACGACCTGCGTATCCCGGCGGGATGGAATCTCGACGCGATCGTCGCGGCATTCCACAAAAGCACTATCGCCGAACGCGCGCCGATAGAAATCACCTATGACGGTACCGAGGTTCCGCTCAGCGGCTTCATCCTTGGTGCCGGTGCTTTCGTTCGTGCGACGATGCTGGCGCAGGGGGCCCACCGGATGGGGGTGTTCAACGGCACGGCCGTCGGGCTGTCGGTGCTAGGCGGGGTGTTGCAGACGTGTCTGGGCAAACGGAGCAATCCGTGGCGCGCGGGCGAGATGATGGCATGCCGGAACGAAGTGACCGGGGAGATGTGCGAACGGCGGTTCTACCTCATGCTGCTGTCCACGCTTCGGCGGTTTCCGCTCGGCCTGCGACCTTTGGGGCGGGACGGCGTGGGGTTGAACGGGCTGGCGATCGACGCGCCGCCCCGCTTGATGCCGGTCGTCGCCCCCGCCATCCTGATGGGCCGGGAGTCCGGGTGGCTCAACCGCATGGGATATCACCGCCTGAACGACCTCAAACCATCGCAGGTCACGTTGGAAAACGGGTTCATTCTCGACGGGGAATTGTTCCCGGGTGGCACCATGTCGGTCCGGGCCGGAACTCCGCTTCGTTTCGTCGTTCCGTGACGTCGCTGCGTGCCCTGATCGCGACCGAACTGTCCGAGCCGCAATCCGCTGTCATCACGACGGTGGCACGGGTGCTGATGGAACGGTTGCAAGGGGACGCGGTACTTTTCTACGGCTCGACGCTGCGCACCGGCGACCTCGACGGCGTACAGGATTTCTATGTCCTGCGCGCATCGCCATCGTCTTCCCGTCCCGGCTGGTCGATGTTGTGGCCGGATATCAGCTATCACGAGATCGACGTTGCGCGGCAGATCGTCCGGGCCAAGGTGGCGACCATGCCGCTGGACGTCTTTCGCAAGTCGGCATCGGGCGTCCTGCTCGACACGACGATCTGGACCCGGTTCGTGCAACCCTCCGCCCTGCTGTCGGCACGCGATGCGTCGGTGCGCGACCGGGTCGTCGATGCGATCGCGCTCGCCGCCGTCACCGCCGCGACCTTCGCCGCATTGCACGGCCCGGTGACGGCCCGGCCGCTCGACTATTGGCGGTCGCTGTTCAAGGCGACCTACGATACCGAATTGCGCGTCGAGGCGCCCGGTCGGCACGAACAGATCGTCGCCCATCAACCGGCACGCTACGAACGCCTGTTGCCGTTGGCATGGCAAAAGGCGGGTATCGCGTTCGAGGAACGTGACGGCTACATCTCTCCCCGGCTGCGGCAGGGCCAGATCGAGATCATTGCCGGGGCGTGGTGCGCCCGGGCGGGCTTCGGACGCTGGCTGAACGCTGCCCGGCTTATCAAGGCCGCGTTCACGTTCGACGGCGCGGCGCGCTATGCCTTGTGGAAGATCGAACGACATACCGGCGTCCGCGTGGCGCTGACCCCGTGGCGCGAACGCCACCCCATCCTGTCCGCGCCGGGTGTCCTGTGGCGCGTATGGCGCTCCGGGGCGGGACGATGAGCTGGTCGGCGCTTGTGCTCGCGGGATCGCGGGGGGAAGCGGACCCGGTGGCCGTGAGCGAAGGGCTGTCGGACAAGGCGCTGGTCGACGTCGGTGGAACGACGATGCTGGCGCGGGTCGTATCGGCGATCGGGGCCGCGGGCGGAACCCGTATCGCGGTATCGGCGAACGCCGCAGCCGTCGTCGCCGAAGCGCGACGGGCAGGTGCCCGACCGTTGCCTGCCGAAGCGGGACCGAGCGGCAGCACCGCCGTCGCCTTCGCCGAACTGGGCGCGCCGTTGCTGGTGACGACCGCCGATCACGCGCTGTTGCGCGGGGAATGGATAACGGCTTTTCTCGCCGCGACGCCGCCCGACGCGGATGTCGCCGTGCTGCTGGCCCGCCGCGACCTTATCGAGGAAGCTGCACCCGGGTCGCGCCGCACCTATCTCCGCTTCGCCGACGGCGACTGGTCGGGCTGCAACCTGTTCTATCTCGCCACCCCCAGGGCGGCGGGCATGATCGACCTTTGGCAAAGGGTGGAGCGTGATCGCAAGCGGCCATGGCGGATCGTGCTGCGGCTGGGGCCGGGATTGCTGATACGCTATCTGACGGGACGGCTGACGCTGGCGGCAGCCGTGGACGCGCTGGGCCGACGCGCCGGGATACGGGCGGTGGTGGTGCCGGCGATCGACGGACTGGCGGCGGTCGACGTCGATCGCCCGGACGACCTCGCCTTCGTGCGTGCACGGATCAGCGGCGCAGCAGCCGCGCGACCGACAGGCTCAGCAGCACCGCGCTGACCAGCGAACCGGCGAATACGCCGATGCTTGCCCCTTCCGCCGCCATCACGGGAAGCAGGACGATCATCGTTGCCATCTGCACCGCCGCGCCGACGATGCGCGACACCATCGCCGCAGTCGAACGGTGCGCCGCCATCAGCACCGGTTCGAACGTGACGACCGCCAGATCGATCGCGCCCGCCGCCACCATCCACACCAGCAACGGATAGGCCGCTGCATAGCGGGGATCGCCGCCCACCGCCGTCAGCAGCGGACGTCCCGTCAGCGCGATCAGGCCAAGGATGGCGAGGCCCGCCGCTCCCGATGCGACAAAGCCGCGTCGCAACGATCGGGCCATCGTCGCCGAGCGTGCCTGTCGCATCGCGCGCACCAGTTCGGGAAACGCCGCCCGCGACAATAGTTGCGAGAATTTCACCAGCGCCTGTGCCAACTGGATGGCGAGCCGAAATCCCCCGGCGGCGGCCGGTCCCACAAAGCCGCCGACGAACAGCAGCGGCACATGCTTGCTCGCCAGTCCCAGTGTCGAGCTGATATTGGTGTTGACCAGGAAACCGAACAATTGCGGATTTTCGCGCAGAAGCGCGTCTAGCGCGACCGGTCCCTCGCGGATGATCTTCAGATCGCCGTTCTTCGCCAACAGCCACCAATAGGCGGCGGCGGTGGCGACTTCGGCCACCGCCCATGTCACCAGGAACGCCTGCAACGTCGGATAGAATATCGTAGCGATCACCGCACCGGTCAGCCGGACGACCGGCGTCACGCTGTCCGCCGTCGCGCTTTCGCGGAAGCGGCTGGACAGGCGCAGGATGCCGACGGCGGCGGAACGGACGGTGATGATCTGCGCCACCGCGAAGATCACGGTGTCGCCCATCATGCTGCCCTCGATGCCCATCGCATCGCCAAAGAACACCAGGATCGCGACGGTGAGCGCGATCCCGACCACGGCGCTTGTCGCGTCGAGCAGGATACAGGCACGGTACAACCTGCCGAGCGCTGCACGGTCGCCACACCGCAAATGTTCGACGCCATACCGCACGACGACCTGCCACGTCTGAAACCCGACGAACAGAACCAGAGCCTGCGCGGCACCCGTTACCAGCGCGAAACGGCCAAAGTCCCTGACGCCGAGCGTCCGGGTCGCAAGGCCGAGATAGACGAGCGACAACAGTGCCAGCACGCCCCGGCTGGCGAGCAGCCAGCCGAGATTGCGTAACGCGGCGTGGATGAGGCTGCTTCCCGACCCCGCCTGCGCGCTTTCCGTTTCCTTCATGGCAATCGCCTAGAAGTCGCGATGGGGCGGAGCAAGTCGCATGGGTGACAGCGCCGATGCGCGGGCCTACAGACCGCGCGTTCGATCGAGGAGAAGCCCCATTTGCGGGATCGCGGGATATTATGCGCGCGGGCGTGGTCCAGTCGTCGCCGCGACGATACGTCGGCAATGCGATGCGATCCTGCACCGCGGCCCGGACAGCGACGGGGTGCTGGTTGACGGAGATTTCGGGTTCGGGATGCGGCGGCTGAGCATCGTCGATCTTGCCGGCAGCGATCAACCGATCCACAGCGCCGATCGTCGCCATGCGATCGTCTTCAACGGCGAAATCTATAACTACCGCCGCCTGCGCGACGAACTCGCCGCGCTCGGCCACCGTTTCGCCACCGATGGCGACACCGAAGTCGTGCTGGCCGCATGGCGGCAATGGGGGCGCGATGCGTGGGCACGTCTGGATGGCATGTTCGCCGTCGCGATCTGGGACCGGTCGTCGCGGCGTCTGACGCTGGCGCGCGACGCCATCGGGATCAAACCGCTATATTACGCGATCAACGGACATACGCTGGCGTTCGGGTCGGAACTGAAGGCAATACTGGCGCTGCCGGGGATGACGTTCGACATCGATTCCGATGCCGTCCACGGATATTTCACCTTCGGCCACATGCGTGGGCCATCGACGATCTATCGTCAGGTCCGGATGCTCGAACCGGGAGCGACGCTGGAACTTGGCGCGCAAGGATCAGCGGAACATCATCGATACTGGACCGCACGCTATACGCACGACGAATCGCGGACCGATGCCGGATGGATCGACGCCTTTCGCGATACGTGGCTGGCGACAATACGGGACCAGATGCTGAGTGCCGACGTCGAAGTCGGTGCGTTCCTGTCCGGTGGCGTGGATTCATCGGCGGTCGTCGCGTCGATGGCGCGCGTGTCCGATCGGCCTGTCCGCACCTTCACCATCGGCTTCGATGATCCGCGGTACGATGAATCGCGCTATGCCGAGGCGGTGGCGCATCATCTGGGCTGTCGGCATCGCACGATGCGACTGAACGCCGACGATGCACGAACGGTCCTGCCCGCGATCCAGCGCGTCTATGACGAACCCTTTGCCGACCCTTCCGCCGTGCCGACCTGGTATCTTTCCCGCCTGGCGGCACAGGACGTCAAGGTCGCCCTGTCGGGGGACGGCGGCGACGAGTTGTTCTTCGGCTACAAACGGCATCTGACCGAACGCCGGCTCGGGCGGCTGCCGGCCGTGGTGCGCGGCGCGGCCCGCCATGCAGCGCGAATCCCGCCCTTGCCGTGGGCGGGTGCGAACCGCCGGCTCCAGCGCTGGCAGAAGACCGCGGCGGGGCTGGGGCTGGCCGATGGCGTCGCACGCTTCTTTTCCAAGACGCAGATAACCACGCCCGAACTGCGACGGCGGCTCTTCGCCGGAACCGCGCTCGACGGACGCGACGGTCCAGCCGCGTTGTCGGACATGGCGCGATCCTTCTGTCCCGATCCCGACGCAATCTCCACCGATCCGCTCGATCAGTTCGCGATGTGCGATCTGCAGCTCAACCTGCCCGGTGCGATGCTGACCAAGGTGGACCGGGCGAGCATGGCACATTCCCTCGAAGTCCGAGTGCCGATGCTGTCGCACAGGATGGTGTCGCTCGCGCTGGCGATGCCGGGGCAGATCAAGCTGCGCGGCGGCTTGGGGAAATGGCCGGTGCGCGAGGCCGTGGCCCCGTGGCTGCCCGCCAATATCCTCGACCGCCGCAAACAGGGTTTCCAGATGCCGCTGGCTGAATGGTTCGCCGACGACTTCGGCGGCTATGTCGAGGAGATGTGGAACGATGGCGGCCTGCGATCGTCCGGCCTGCTGAACCCGGATGCGATCGATACCCTGTTTTTCGAACATCGCACCGGCCGCCGCGATCATGGCCGCATTCTCTACGCCATCGCAATTTTTGCACTCTGGTATGATCGTCGTATGCCCTGATCCCGGCTGATCCGTCACGGTCTTGCGCCGGAATGGGGAAGTGGCAGGAAGGTATGCGGGGTGCCGGAATGGGGTCGGCGATCGTCGAGGTGATGCTGGTGCTGGTCGGTCGGCCTAGTGAGTCCGTCGACTTTGAAGGCTTCGATCGTCCGGGTGAAGCCCGAACAAGCTCGCGGCGGCTAGGGTCAGGACCCATTGATGTGAGCGTCGCGATCTGATTCAGGCTCCGCAAGGAGACCGGGATGAGTGACCTGTTTTGGCTGACGAACGAGCAGATGGAGCGGCTGCGGCCGTTCTTTCCCAAGAGCCACGGGAGGCCGAGGGTAGACGATCGGCGGGTGCTGAGTGGCATCGTATTCGTCAATCGCAACGGGCTGCGCTGGCGAGATGCACCCGGCGAGTACGGCCCGCACAAGACGCTGTACAATCGGTGGAAGCGTTGGGGCGAGGCCGGTGTGTTCACGCGAATGATGGAAGGTCTGGCTGCAGCCGGCGCCGAGCCGCAGACGGTCATGATCGACGCAACCTACCTGAAGGCTCACCGCACGGCATCGAGCCTGCGGGTTAAAAAGGGGATCTTGGCCGCCTGATCGGCCGCACCAAAGGCGGCATGAACACCAAGCTTCACGCCATCGCCGATGCGAACGGGCGCCCCTTGAGCTTCTTCATGACCGCGGGCCAGGTCAGCGACTACACCGGCGCGGCAGCGCTACTCGATGACATGCCGAAGGCGCAGTGGCTGCTTGGTGATCGCGGCTACGACGTCGACTGGTTCAGGGACGCCCTCCAGGCCAAAGGCATCCAACCCTGCATCCCAGGCCGCAGGTCGCGCAACGAACCGATCCGGTACGACAAGCGCCGCTATCGGCGTCGCAGCCGCATCGAGATCATGTTCGGCCGCCTCAAGGACTGGCGCGGGGTCGCTACCCGCTACGACCGCTGCCCCACCGCCTTCTTCTCCGCAATCGCCCTCGCTGCCACCGTCATCTTCTGGCTGTGATCAACGAGTCCTGACCCTAGTGTCCCGTTAACCTAAGGCATTCTACCTTGTTAGCGCGGCGAGAAAGGGCGCAACAGATGTTCGACGCCTTCTTCTGTCTGACCCATCAGCATAACAAGTGGCTGGTCGCGCTCGCGGCCCTGGTCTGCATCGCGGCGACCGGCAGCGTCGTGTTCCTTCTGCGCCATCTTGGCGCCGCGCCGGCGCGCGAGCGGTCCCGCTGGCTGCTCGGCGCGGCCTTCGCGTCGGGGACGGGTATCTGGGCGACCCACTTCATCGCGATGCTCGGCTACGATCCCGGCATCGTGGTCGGCTACCTGCCGGGACGTACCCTGGCGTCGCTGGCCATCGCCATCGTCATGACCTGGGCCGGGCTGCGGACGTGCGTCCTCAGGCACGACCGCATCGGCTATGTCGCCGGTGCGGCGATGGTCGGCACGGGCATCTCGGCCATGCACTATCTGGGCATGAGCGCCGTCCTGTTTCCGGGCACCTTCCGCTTCTCGTCCGTCCTGGTCGTCGCCTCGGTCTTCCTCGCGGTGCTGCCGGTCGCCCCGGCGCTGTACCTCGCCATCGCTCGCCGCGGCGCCGCCACGGGAACTGCCGCTGCCGCCTTGTTGACGCTAGCGATCCTGCTGCTGCATTTCACCGGCATGGCCGCGATCAGCGCCGTGATCTCCGGGTCTGCGGCCGGCACGGGCGGGATCGTGCTGGCGCCCGACCTCATGGCGCCGCTCATCGCTGTTGCAGCGCTGGCGGTCCTGGTCGTGACGGTCGGCGCCGCCAAGGCGCGCGCCGTGCTCGCCTTGCGGGCGCGCGGGACAACGGATGCGGGTTGGGCGGCGCTGGTCCGCTCCAGCCTCGTTGCCGAGTTCGACCTCGACGGCACCGTCCGCTGGGCGAACGAACGCTTCCTCGATACGCTGGGCTACCGGCTGGACGAAATTGCAGGGTTCCCCGACCGCTCGCACGAAACAAGTGGCACCGCATCGAGATCGAGCGATCCGGCGTTCTGGGCAAAACTCGCTGCCGGCGAGCACCAGACGGGTGAGTACCGGCGCATCGCGAAGGACGGCCGTGTGGTCTGGCTGCAATCGACCTACACCCCGGTGCTCGATGAGAAGGGGCGGCCGATCCGGGTTCTGGAGGTCGCGACCGACGTGACCGTGAGCAAGCTGGCGGCTGCCGATTCCGCGGCGAGGCTCGCGGCGCTCGATCGCAGCCAGGCGGTGATCGAGTTCGCGACCGACGGCATCATCCTCGACGCCAACGACGTCTTTCTTCGCCTGACGGGCTATACGCGCGACGAGGTGGTCGGGCGGCACCACCGGATGTTCTGCGACCCCGCTTACGCCGGCACAGCCGACTATGCCGCCTTCTGGGCGAAGCTCGGCCGCGGCGAGTTCGATGCCGGGACCTACCGCCGCGTCGGCAAGGATGCCCGCGAGCTGTGGCTCCGCGCCACCTACAATCCGGTGCTCGACCCGGATGGTTGCCCGGTGCGGATCGTAAAGTTCGCGTCCGACGTGACGGAGAGCCGACAGCGCAATGCCGAGTTCGAAGCGCTCACGCTGGCGATGCGGCGCTCGGCCCTGACGATCGAGCTTGCCCCTGAAGGCATCATCCTCGCGACCAGTAACGGCTATCTCAAGGCACTGGGCTATGCACCGGAGGATGTCGCGGGCGAGCACCACAGGATTTTGTGTCCTCCCGAACTCGCCTCGAGTGACGTCTATGCGGCAGCCTGGGAGACGCTTTGCCGCGGCGAGCATATGACGGGCATCTTCAAGCGGCGCGACCGTGAGGGCCGCGACCTGTGGTTCCAGGCAACCTACAACCCGGTTCTCGATCCGAACGGCCGGGTCGTGAAGATCGTCGGCTTCGCCACCGACGTGACGGACGCGAAGCTGCGCAGCGCCGAGTTTGAGGCGCGATCAAAGGCGATGGACCGCAGCCAGGCGGTCGTCGAGCTTGGGCTCGACGGGACGATCCTGGAGGCCAACCAGAACTTCCTCAACGCGCTGGGCTATAGCCGGGCCGAGGTCATCGGCCGTCACCATCGCCTCCTGTGCGACCCTGACTATGCGCGCTCGCCCGACTATGCCGCGTTCTGGCGCAAGCTGGCCGGCGGTGCCTTCGACGCAGGTCTATACCGCCGGATCAGCAAGGACGGCCGCGACGTGTGGCTGCAGGCGACCTACAATCCCATTCTCGATCCGGACGGACGGCCGCTGAAGATCGTCAAGTTCGCGACCAACATTACCGAGGCGCGTGAGCGCGATGCGGAGTTCAGCGGCCGCGATGCGGCCGTCGATCGCAGCCAGGCCGTGATCGAGTTCGATCTGAACGGGCTGATCCTGTCCGCCAACCGGAACGCGCAGATCATGCTGGGTTATGGCAGCGAGGCGCTCGTGGGCCAGCACCACCGCATGTTGTGCGACGCTGCCGAGGCGCGCTCGACCGATTACACGAGGCTTTGGGAGCGGCTGTCGCGGGGTGAGTTTGATGCGGGACGGTATCGCCGGATCGGGCATGACGGCCGCGAGATCTGGATCCAGGCCTCCTACAACCCGATCCTCGATGCCGATGGACGGCCGAGAAAGGTTGTTAAGATCGCCGCCGACATCACGCGCCAGGTGCTGCTGGAGCGGGAAGCCGAGCACCGCCTTGCCGAAAGCGAGGCGCTGCAGCGATCGCTCGACCTGCGCCGACAGGCATTGCAGGACACGGTGGCCGAGCTGGACACGATCGTGACCGCGATCGGCGGCATCGCTGCACAAACCAACCTGCTCGCGCTCAACGCAACGATCGAGGCGGCGCGGGCGGGCGAGGCAGGCCGGGGGTTCACGGTGGTCGCGTCGGAGGTCAAGAAGCTGGCCAACGACACGCGCGCGGCGACCGAGCGTGCGACGGCCATGATCGGCGCGCGGCGCGCCAGCAACGACGGCTAGTAAGAGGATGGCGAGCAGGACGAGATGATGATGCCAGATGATAGCAGGCGCGCCCATGAGGCGATCCGCGCCGCTGCCTACGCGCTTCGCGACTGCGTCAAGGCTGGACCTCCGCTTACCGACCTCGGCCGGCTACGCATGAACCTGGCCAATGCGGTACGGGAGTATCTGCCTACACAGCAGGGCTGGAACAAGGAGGCCCGAGGCTATTTCGCCGATCGGATGCCGACTTACGAGCGGATCATGGAAGAGGATCGCGAGCTTCGACTGCGCTACTCCGACCACATACGGCGTTGGAGCGGCAACGCGATCGCTTCGGACGTCCCGACCTATGCTGCGGACGTCGCAGCGCTGGTCGACCGCCTCGACCGCTACCTGCGCTCGCTCGAGCACGAGCTATACAAGCCGATGTTCGAGGCAGGGATCGAGGCGTGATTGGTGGTCAGTTGCCCCGGTAGGTGGAGTAGCCGTAGGGGCTGACCACGACGGGGACATGGTAGTGCGCGGCAGGGTCGATGACGCGGAACACGAGATCGATCTCGGGGAAGAATGGCGCCGCTTTCGCGTCCGGGTAGCCCGACATGTCGAACTGCAGCTTGTAGATGCCCGGCGCGAACCGCGACGGCTACCTACCCGAGGCCGATCTCTCGGTCGAGATCGGGCAAACCTGTAGTCCTGCATGACGATCTGGCATCTTGCATCACCGCGAGCAGCTATCGAAACCGGCCTCGATCACCTATCGTTCCTCAAGGCAGGGTCGTTGGTCCTGCGAAACCGATGGTGGGGGTGCCGTTGCGACCTGTGTCAGCTGCGATCTGTGTTCCGGTCCGCAACGAGGAGACTGCGTTACCGAAGTTGCTGGAGGCGATCGGGCGACTGGACTTGGGCGACGTCGAGGCTGCCGTGTTCTTCCTCCTCGATAATTGCTCGGATGCGAGCGAGCAGGTGATACGCGAGCATGCTGGTCGCATGGCCCTTCCGTTCACGGTGGCTCAGGGAGACCCGTCCCCTGATGCCAATGCCGGTCGTGCACGCCGGGCCGCCATCGCCCTCGGCCTGCATCATGCGACGAGCACGCCCCACGGTATTCTCCTGACGACCGACGCCGACAGCCAGCCCCGTGCCGATTGGGTCAGGGCGGCACTGCAGGGCCTGGCCTCGGCCGACCTTGTCGCCGGGCGAATCGTCCGGATCGCAGCGGAGCGGGATCCGGTGCAGGGGAGGGTCGAGCGCTACCTCGATCGGCTTCACGCCTACCGACGATCGGTCGACCCCGTTCCGTGGGACAGTCCTACCGGCTCCCACTGCTCAGGAGGCGCCAACATGGCCTTCCGACCCGGAGCCTATCAGGCGCTGGGCGGCTTCCAGCCGGTGCCATGCGGCGAGGACGCCGCCCTGCTCGACGATGCCGGGCGCGCCGGGTTTCGCGTGCGCCGCGATCCCGGCATGGTGGTTGCGACCTCCTCACGGCGGCTCGGCCGGGCGCCGGGCGGCATGGCCGCTGCGCTCAGTGCCATCGACCATCATGGGGCACCCTCAATGCCGCATCCGCGAGGGGCGGCATGGCAATACCGACAGCAGGCGGAGGCGCGCCGCATCTGGGCCGGGCTCCCCGATTCCTTTGTCGCAGCTCGCTTCGGCGACCGTATCGGATTGACCGGTGACCATGTGATCGGCGTCGCGCGCGACTGCCCCAACGCAGAGGCGTTCGCCATGCGTGTCGTGCCGGCACTGCCCGATATACCCGACGTCACCCTCGCCGAGGCCGAGCATGCCCTGGCAACGCTCGAGCACCAGCTTTGCGAGCAGGCGGTATGACGACGGCCGGAGCTCTGCGCCATGCGATCGTCGCGGCGGGGTGGGCGACCGACCCCGCCGGCGATCCGACGACGCCCAAGGCATATCTGGACCTGCTCCGCCCTCTTTACGCTGCGGGACGCCGGGATCTCCCCATCGGGCGCCTGCTGGAGGGGCATGTCGATGCGGTGCAGATCGTGTTTCGATACGGCACGTCGTCCCAGGTCGCTGCGTTGCGGGCGCGGATCGCTGCGGGAGCGATGCTGGGTGTGTGGAATGCGGGCCTGCCGGGTGAGCCGCTGGTGCTTACCGGCGGACGGCTGACCGGCGGCAAGGGCTATGCATCGGGGGCGGGGATACTGACTCACGCGCTGGTAACCGCGGATAGCGAACGCGGGCCGCAGCTGCTCCTGCTCGACCTGGATGCCGATCCGCCTGCCATCGATCGGGAGTGGTGGCAGACGATCGGCATGCAGCGGTCGGAGACACATCTGGTACGCTGGTCCCGCGCCGCGATCGGTGAAGATGACCCGATCGGCGAGCCCGGCAGCTACGCGCGGGAGCCGTTCTTCAGCGGAGGCGCGCTGCGCTTCGCCGCGGTTCATGCCGGCGGTATCGCGGGTCTGCTGGACGCGGTGCGTGACCACCTGACCACCCACGAGCGCGCTTCCGATCCGTTCCAGGCATCACGGCTCGCCGACCTGTTCCTGCTTGCCCAGGGTGCAGCGGCGAGCATCCGCGACACGGCGGGCGCCTGGTTCAGCGGGACGGATGCGGAACGCCTCGCCCGGGTGTCCGCTGCGCGGCTATCGATCGCCGGTTTTGCCGAGCGCGCCCTGACGATCGCGCAGGAGGCGGTCGGGCTGCAGGGGTTGTTCCTGTCGCATCCGCTGGCGGCAAAGATCGCCGATCTCATGGTGTACCTGCGCCAGCCGGCGCCTGACGCGCATCGCCTTCGCGTCGGCCAGGCTGTCGCCGAGCACATCCTCGACCCCATCCTGTGAGGATCGCGCTGCGAAACGTGCGTGTCGCGCTGGTGATCGCCCCGCACCCGGATGACGAGGTCATCGGCGCGGCAGGCCTCATTGCGCGGCTTCGCCGCCATGGAGCTCGGGTCCGGGTTGCGGTCGTGACCGATGGTGCCGCATCTCACCGGGGCAGCCGAAAATGGCCGAGGACGCGACTGGTCGCGGCTCGCCAGCGTGAGAGCCTTCATGCGCTACGTCGTCTCGGCATCGTTGCTGGCGACGTCTCGTTCCTCAATTTGCCCGATGGCCAGTTGCCCTCGATCCCGGGGCGCTGTTATCGCGCGCTGCGCCGCCAGGTCGCACGATGCCGGGATCTCGATCTCATCGTCGGACCGGCCTGCGATGACGACCATCCCGATCACCGCGCCGTAGCCGCGGCCGTAGCCGGATGCCCGGGTGGCGCCAGTCGGCTGACCTACCGCGTGTGGCCGCCTCGCCCGGACAGGTCCGGACCGGCATGGCGCATCGCTGTGCCCGGGGGAGTTTCGGTGAAACGGTCCCTGATCCGCGTCTACCGGACGCAGCTCGGCGCCGTTTCCGATGACCCAGCAGGCTTCACGATCGCGAGACACGAGCTTGCGGCCTTTGCTCGTCCGGTCGAGCGCTACCGGCCGGGTTCGAAGTGACGAGCCCGATCGATCTTGCCGGGTTCGCCGCCAAGTTCGCCGGCGACGACGATCCCTGGCGCACCTTCACCGCCCGTGACGAGGCGGTGAAGCGTGCCGCGATCCTGCACGCGATAGGTCACCGACCGGTCGGACGGGTGCTGGAGCTGGCCAGCGGCAACGAATCCAACAGTGCCGCGATCGCGAGGATGGCGTTGCGCCTCGATGCGACCGAGGGCACGAGGGAGGGGGTCGACCTGACGGCACGCGCCGTCGCGGCCTGGCCTCGTGCGTGCGCATCGCTGCTCGTGCTCCCCGGTCAACCGCCACGTCTCGTCTATGACGTGATCGTGATCGCCGAGATCCTGTATTACCTCTCAGCGCGAGAGATGGCCCGGGTTGCGCGTGAGATGGCCGCTCGCCTGCGCCCAGGCGGCATCATCGTGCTCGCGCACCACAGGATTGATTTCTACGATTTCGTCCAGCATGCGGCAGGGATCCACGCCCGGTTCCTCGCAGAGACCGGGCGTTGTTGGACGGTTCGCACCGCGCGCCGCACCGGCCGCTGGGTCGTTACCGCGGCCCGCGCCGATGGTATGACCCGATCCCGTTGAACGCGAGCGAGGCAGCACGTCCCACGTCCGTGCGATATGAGGCTTGCCGTTAAGTGGAGCGGCAGGACGTCCACCTGCCGCTCCCGCCAGGGTCGTCAGGCCGCCGCGTCGAGATCGACCTTCATCTCCCGAGCCCAGAACCTGAGGTCACGACAGGTCGTGACGAACGCCTTGACGTCCTTGCTCTTGCTTAGGGCTACGAAGCCATCGTCAAGCTCCGGCACCCGAGAAGCGTCGAACAACGTGGCGGCTGCATCGGTGTAGCCGATGAACTTGCAGTGGCCGAACGCGTCCGCCACGAAGTCCTTGGAGGCCGCATCCTTGGCGAGCATCGCAGCCCCCTCCTCGGACGGGAGCACCGCGACGGCATCGAACAGGACCGAAGGTCCGCCGTCGATCTTCTGCTTGGCCGCGACCTTGGTGCCGTCGTCGAGCGTGACCCCGCCGATCTTCGGCGCGACCACCTCCCAGACCGCGCCTTCGGCTTCCAGCGCCTTGGTCAGCGCATTGAACAGCTCGGCGCTCGACCCATCGGTCAGCAGCAGGCCCATCTTTCGCCCGGCGAAATTCGCCGGGCCGTTGGCGAGGATCGAGAGCGCCGACGATGTCGGCAGGTCTAGCGTCGGCTTGGCCGCCTTGGCGGCGTCCGGCAGGTCGAGGCCGAGCCCGTCCGCAACGGTAGCGGCGAGATCCTCGTCGATGTTGCGCAGGTGGCTGACCGCCCGGGCCCGGATGTCGACACGATCTACCTTCGACAGCTCGAACACCAGCGCGTCGCCGATGTGCTTCTGCTCGATCGGCTGCTGGCTGAGATAGAACTGCCGCGCCTGGCTGTAATGATCGGCAAAGGTTTCGGACCGAATCCGCTGCTTGGTCCCCTGAACCTCGGCGGGGAAGCTGGTGAAGCCGATCTCCGGGTTCTCGCGCGGACCGCCTTCCGCGCCCCAGCTGTTCGGCTCATAGTTCACGCGCCCCTTCGGATTGCGCATCGCCATGTGGCCGTCCTGCTGGAAGTTCATCACCGGACAGCGCGGGGCATTGATCGGCAGGTGGGTGAAGTTCGGGCTGCCGAGCCGCTTCAGCTGGGTATCGAGATAGGAGAAGTTGCGGCCGTGCAGCAGCGGGTCATCACTGAAGTCGATGCCCGGCACGATGTTCTGCGTGCAATAAGCGACCTGCTCGGTTTCGGCGAAGAAGTTGTCGACGTTGCGATTGAGCGTGAGCGTACCGACGATGCGGACCGGCACGTCCTCCTCGGGGATGAGCTTGGTCGAGTCGAGATGGTCGAAGGGAAGCTTGTCGGCGGTTTCCTGATCGAACAGCTGGACGCCGAGATCCCATTGCGGGAAGTCACCGCTCTCGATCGCCTCCCAAAGATCGCGGCGATGATAGTCGGGATCGGCGCCGCTGATCTTGACCGCCTCGTTCCACAGCACCGACTGGAGCCCCTGGCGCGGCTTCCAGTGGAACTTGACGAAGGTCGACCTGCCTTCCGCGTTCACCAGGCGGAAGCTGTGGACGCCGAAGCCCTCCATCGTGCGGAAGGAGCGGGGGATCGTGCGATCGGACATGATCCACATGATCATGTGCCAGGCTTCCGGGGTGAGGCTGGCGAAATCCCAGAAATTGTCGTGTGCGGTTTGCGCCTGGGGGAACGCCCGGTCGGGCTCCTGCTTGGCCGCATGGACCAGATCGGGGAACTTGATGGCATCCTGGATGAAGAACACCGGGATGTTGTTGCCGACGATGTCCCAGTTGCCCTGCTTCGTGTACATCTTGACGGCGAAGCCGCGCACGTCGCGCGCCAGATCGCGCGAGCCCTTGTTGCCCGCTACCGTTGAGAAGCGGACGAACACCTCCGTCTGCTGCCCGACCGTGCTCAGCACGTCGGCGCGGGTGTAGTCGGCCAGACTGTCGGTCAGTTCGAACACGCCGTGCGCGCCATAGCCGCGTGCGTGGACGACGCGCTCCGGGATGCGCTCGTGATCGAAATGGAAGATCTTTTCGCGGAGGATGAAGTCTTCGAGCAGCGTGGGGCCCCGCAGACCCGCCTTGAGACTGTTCTGGGCATCCGCGATCGGGATGCCCTGCTGCGTGGTCATGGTAAGTGCCGCGTCCGAGGTCGTCTGGCGGGTTTCGCCGCCATGGCCCTGCTGCTCGGCATAGTTCGTCGGCTGGTCGGCACCCGCCGGCAGCGGCGGTGCCTTCTTGGCCGTCTCGCCCTTGAGTTTCACCGCGTCGCTTTTGATGCTCTTGCGTGCCATGGACGTAATCCTCCGATCACGCCCTTAATGCCACCAGCGCCACGGCGGTGCGAGGCATAAATCTTTGTAGCGACTGGGAACCGACCCGGAGGAGCGAAATCAAGTTCTGTCAGTCGAGCATGGTTGCCGGTTCGGACGACAGGCGCGGGCTCGGCAACGTAAGTGCTCATGGCTGCGCAGAACCCGACTGCGGCTTCCTTGGTCCTGGATCACAGCCAGGGAAAGCCGATATGAACCGGTTGAGGATGTCGTAACGCCTTGCCGTTAGCCGAGCATGATGTACTCCCAGGTCGTACAGGTTTTCGACTGCGTCCGGCACGACCACGATCCGTGGTTGGTGCTGCTCGCGGGCCTGGTTTGCCTCTGCGGTATCTATGCGTCCTTTGCCCTGGCCGACCATGCCGTACGCTCAGGGCGGAAGACGCGCAGCCTGTGAGAACCTGTCACCATCGTGTCGGCCGGCTGCACGGCCTGGGCGACCCACTTCATTATCTTGCTGGCTTTCAAGCCGGGCATGCCGTCTGCGTTCAACCCGCTGGCCGTACGGCCGTTTTACGGCCGCTCGTTGATGTAAACGAATCAAATAGACGGGGACCCATGCCGCGGCTCAAGGCGTTGAGCGTGATAGACATGGCCCTGACGACAGGGACATCCACTCAGATGAGGAAACGACATGCGCGCACTATGCTGGCACGGTAAAGGCGATGTCCGCGTCGACACCGTTGCGGATCCCGAGATCAAGCACCCGCGCGACGCGATCATCAAAATAACCGCCTGCGCGATCTGCGGGTCGGACCTTCACCTGCTGGATGGCTACCAGCCTACCATGGAGGCCGGCGATATCCTCGGCCACGAGAACATGGGCGAGGTCGTGGCGCTCGGGTCCGAGGTAACCAACCTCAAGATCGGCGACCGTGTCGTCGTGCCGTTCACCATCAGCTGTGGCGAGTGCTGGTTCTGCAAAAAAGGTCTGTTTGCGGCCTGTGATCAAACCAATCCGAACGCCGAGATGGCCGCCAAGGCGATGGGCCATTCGCCCGCCGGGCTGTTCGGCTTCAGCCACATGCTGGGCGGCTACTGCGGCGGCCAGGCTGAGTATCTTCGCGTGCCGATGGCGGATGTCGGCCCGATCAAGATTCCTGACAACGTTACCGATGAGCAGGCCCTCTTCCTATCGGATATCTTCCCGACCGGCTACATGGCCGCCGAGAATGCACAGATCGAGCATGGCGACACCGTCGCGATCTGGGGCTGCGGTCCGGTCGGCCAGTTCGCCATCCGCTCCGCGCTGATGATGGGCGCCGGCCGCGTGATCGCGATCGACGAGGTGCCCGAGCGACTCGCCATGGCGGAGGCCGGTGGCGCTGAGACGATTAACTTCGCCGAAACCGATGTCTATGACGAGCTGCAGGCGCGAACCAAGGGCCGGGGCCCCGACAGTTGCATCGATGCTGTCGGCTGCGAGGCGGCCGCGCACGGGGCGGCGGACGCGGTCATGGACAAGGTGAAGGCAAGCATGATGCTCGCCACTGATCGCGTCCACGTCCTGCGGCAGGCGATCATGAGCTGCCGCAAGGGCGGCACGGTCTCCGTGCCCGGCGTCTACGTCGGGATGGGTGACAAGCTTCCGATCGGTGCAGCGATGAACAAGGGGCTGACGATCAAGCTTGGGCAGACCCACGTGCAACGTTACACCAAGCCGCTACTGGATAAGATCGTCGCGGGCGAGATCGATCCCAGCTTTGTGATCACGCATCCGGCCAGTCTTGAGGACGCGCCCGAGATGTACGCCAAGTTCCGTGACAAGCAGGAAGGTGTAATCAAGGTTGTCATGCGGCCGCACGGCTGATTGGCGGAACAACCGGGAACAGGACGCTTATCGATGCCGATCGCCGCCGCCGCTGTGGATTATGTTCAGCGGCGGTGTCGATCAGCTTGCAACCAAGTATGTCGGCAGATCTAGGTGTCAGTCAGGCTGCAACGGATGATTCTTGCGGAGAGGCAACGAGCCATAGCCGCAGCGCTTCTTCCTCCATCGGACGGGCAAAATAGTAACCCTGCGCCTCCTCACATTCCAACTCGGCCAGGATCGCCGCGGCTGCGGCGGTCTCGACGCCCTCGGCAACGACCCGGTAGCCGAGATCGTGCGACAGCGTGATCATCGACCGGACAAGCGCCTGTCCACGCTCGTCATCGGCCAGATCGCGAAACGAACGACTGATCGATCGGGCTGGTGCCCACCATCGCGGTCGCGCCGATCGAACATACCGCGACGTTCCTGACCGTGGTGTCCATGGCGGCGCTCGGGCTCGGGGTCGATATCCGCACCGTCGCCAAGGCTGGCGGACGGGTCACGCTGGCGGTGGTGCTGTCGCTCCTCTGCTTGGGCGGAATCAGCCTGATGCTGATTTGCATGTTGAAGCTGTCGTGAGGGGCGGCGCGAAGGGCCTGAAGCTTGGCTTTTCAAGTTTGGCCGCTTACACCTCACCCGATCAACACCTTCTCTCTCGACGGTGGTGGTGGGACACCCTTGAGGCACTTGCACGCTGCCAAGGTTCGTCTGCGAGAAGGGGACGCCGGCGTATTTCGGCAATTGGTACCGCTCCGTCGCCTGTGTTTCGTGGCGGGGCGGTATCCAAACTCATCGGCTGTGAAACAACATGAAACCGATCAGCCTGCCGCATCGCTGGTCGGATCCTCGCATCCGGCATGCGATCGACCGAAGCACCAGATCGCCCCGTACCCGATCATCAACCCGATCAGGACCAACAGCGGGGTGGCGGCTTCAGCGATCGAGGCACCCATCTGGTTGAAGCGAATGAACAGGTGCATGGCGGCCGTGGCCGGTGACAACCAGGCGATCGCCGCCAGCCAGCCCGGCATTTCATCGAGCGGCCATGCGAAGCCGGCCAGGAAGACGAGCGGCACCGAGGTCGGCATCAGGAGCTTCAACGCGTCGTCGCCGCTGCGGAACAGGCTTCCCGCGACGAGGCCGAGAGCGGCTACCGTGGCCGCGAACACAGGAAGGGCGAGCAGCAGGCCGGGCACATTGCCGGTGCGTGGCACGTCCTGCACCCAGAACGCGAACCCGAACACGAACAGGCCGGCAAAGATGCCGATCAGTGTCATCGCTATCCAGGTGCCGAGGGCAGTTGCCCGGTCGCGCTGCCAATCACCACGCCGACGTCGTTCAGCGATCAGCCGCGCCGACGCGAAGAGCAACGTTTGCTGAAGTATGATGTTGGCGATCGCCGGGAACACGTAGTCGCGATAACCACCGGTGGTGTTGAACAGCGGCTGCATAACGATTGTCGCGCCGGACCGACTGCGACGAGCGGTAAGTGACCCAGTCACTTCAACCGCCTGCTCTCTCACGACATCGCCTAGCGCGCGGGCGATCCCTTCAGCACGCACGAAGTACGTCCCGTTGACGATCAAGGCCGCCCCCGCCCCGGGCCGCCCCTTCAGTGCCGCTCCGCCGAGACCTTTCGACAGGTAGAGAATGCCGTCGGCACGTCTTTGGCGCACTTCTTCACGCGCCGCCATGATGTCGGGCACCAGCGCGACGATCCGAACGGTGGGCGTCTCCCCCAGATGCCGGATCACGGCCCGGGAGAGCGGTGTTCGGTCGCGGTCGACAACGACCATCGGCAGGGCCAGCGCCTGCTGCTGCGAATAGGGTGCAGGGTAGTAGAAGGCGTAGAACAGCACGGAAATGATCGCCAGCGACACGAGCTCGCGCGCTTGCAGAACCTCGAACCACGTGGCTTCGAAGGCGTGGAGCAGACGGGTCATCATGGACGCCGCTCACGGCTCATCAGGAACAGGGCTAGCAGACCGGGGCCGAGCGGATAAACCAACAGCCAACCCGCCTCTACGACCGCGGGGCGGAGTGCCGCTCCCATCGCCTCGTCCATCTGCAGGCGCAGATTGTCAATCGGCGTGCAAAAAGGACCCCCTATCGGCGTCCAAAAGGGACCCCCTTCGTCGAGCAGCGTGACGGGTATGGCGGGTGCACCGTTTGCG
>NZ_JBNNOB010000029.1:0-31127 GCF_050274375.1 Sphingomonas sp. NPDC019816 | reverse complement strand
CCGCGCGCCGCATCGGCAAGGGCGGTCTCGCCGCCGGCCGGGTCGCGGCGCGGGGCGGTCGTGCCGCACGCGCGGTGCCTTGGGCGGCACTGGGCGTGGCGGCCTGGGGCATGGGCAATGGCGGCTGGTTCTGGTGGCGCGCGCATGCCTATAACCGGGCGTGCCGGGATTTGCTGCTGGCGGAGCAGGGTGGGGTGGTCGTTACGGGGTAAGCGACGGGGCGTGGCCTTCGACTTCGGCGCGAAGCGCCGAAGTTTATCCTGAGCAAAGACGAAGGGCTCAGGCTGAACGGAGCGAGGGAATAATGCCGCGATTTCCCCCAACCGCCGTTCAGCCTGAGCGAAGTCGAAGGCCACGCGTAAACCCCTACCGCGTCTCCGCCCGGTCGTCCCAGGCCAGCGCCTCGGCCAGCGAATCGCGAATGCTGCGCAGCATCGCGGCGGGATCGTTCTTCGCCTTGGCCTCGCTTTCGAACAACTGCTGGATGCCGCGCACGGTATAGCCCTGCTGGTTGAGCAACCGGTCGAGCCGGCGGATCAGCGTCAGATCCTCGGGCCGGTAATAGCGGCGGTTGCCCGCACGCTGGACCGGGCGAAGCTGCGGAAAGCGGCTTTCCCAATAGCGCAGGACATGCTGCGCCACGCCGGTCTCGCGCGACGTCTCGCCGATGGTGCGCATGGCACCATCGGTCTTGCCACCGTCCAGCGGTCGTTCGGGTCTATCCGGCCGCGACAATACGATCGCGCATCATCTGGCTGGCGCGGAAGGTCAGCACGCGGCGCGGTGCGATCGGCACCTCCACCCCGGTCTTGGGATTGCGGCCGATCCGCTCTCCCTTGTCGCGCAGCACGAAGGTGCCAAAGCCCGAAATCTTGACGTTTTCGCCGCGCGACAGCGCCTCGCACATCTCGACGAGGATCTGTTCGACCACCTGGGCCGAGTCCGATCGCGACAGCCCGATCTCCTGATGCAGCGATTCCGCCAGATCAGCGCGGGTCAGAGTTCCTTCACTGGTCATTGCCATCCCCCAATGGTGTCTAATGTTCGCCTAACACAGCCAGGAATATGACCGAAAGGGATTTATCTCGGTCAACTTCAGGCATTTGTTCAGAAGCGGATCACCGCCGCGCCCCAGGTGAAGCCGCCACCCATCGCCTCGAGGACGATCAGGTCGTTCTGGCGGATGCGTCCGTCGCGCACCGCCGTGTCCAGCGCCAGCGGCACCGACGCGGCCGAGGTATTGGCATGCCGGTCCACGGTGACGACCACCTTTTCGGGCGCCAGGTTCAGCTTGCGCGCGGTGGCGTCGAGGATGCGGGCATTGGCCTGATGCGGCACCACCCAGTCGACATCGGCCGGGGTCAGGCCGGCCAGCCCCAGCGATTCCTCCATCACCTGCGCCAGATTGACGACGGCATGGCGGAAGACTTCGCGGCCCTTCATGCGCAACTTGCCGACCGTGCCGGTGGTCGAGGGGCCGCCATCGACATAGAGCAGACCGTTATGGCGGCCATCGGCATGGAGCTTGGTCGCGAGGATACCGCGCCCGGCGTCGTCATCGCTCTCGCGCGCTTCCAGCACCATCGCGCCGGCGCCATCGCCGAACAGGACGCAGGTGGTGCGATCCTCCCAGTCGAGGATGCGGCTGAAGGTTTCGGCACCGATCACCAGCGCGCGGCGCTGCACGCCCGAGCGCAGCATCGCATCGGCGACCTGCACGGCATAGAGAAAGCCCGAGCAGACGGCGGCGACGTCGAACGCGACGCAATCGGCGATGCCCAGCATCGCCTGCACTTTGGTCGCGGTCGCCGGAAAGGTCTGGTCCGGGGTGGCGGTCGCCAGCACGATCAGGTCGATGTCCTGCGCCGACAGGCCGGCGGCGGCGATCGCGGCCTTGGCGGCGTCGGCGGCCAGCGTCGCGGTCGTCTCCTCGGGCCCTGCGATATGGCGGAAGCGGATGCCGGTGCGCTCGACGATCCACTCGTCGGAGGTATCGACCTGCTGTGCCAGTTCCTCGTTCGACACCCGCCGGGTTGGAAGCGCCGAGCCCGTGCCGGTGACGATCGAGCGAATCATGCCGCAGCCTCGAAGTTCAGGAGATCCTCGGCGATGCGCCGGGTCAGGTCGGCGCGCACCATCTTGGCCGCGTTGCCGATCGCGGTGGCGACGCCCACTTCGGTGGCGCCGCCATGGCTCTTCACCACCAGGCCGTTGAGACCCAGGAAGACCGCGCCATTATGGTTGTTGGGGTCGAGATGATCGCGCAACAACTGGGTGGCCGGGCGCGAGATCAGGAAACCGATCTTCGAGCGGGTCGAGGAGCGGAAGGCGCGCTTGAGCAGGTCGGCGACGAAGCGCGCGGTGCCCTCGGCGGTCTTGAGCGCGATATTGCCGGCGAAACCGTCGCACACGATGACATCGACCTCACCACGGGCGAGCTGGTTGCCCTCGATGAAGCCGGTGAAGTTCAGCGGCAGGTGATTCTGCCCGCGCAGCACGGCGGCGGCGTCGCGAATCTCGTCGGTGCCCTTCTGATCCTCGGACCCGATGTTGAGCAGCGCGACTCGCGGATTGTCGAGTTCGAGCAGCGTGCGGGCATAGGCCGCGCCCATTACCGCGAACTGGACGAGGTTGCGCGCATCGCACTCGGTATTCGCGCCGAGGTCGAGCATGACGACGTCATTGTCGCCCAGCGTCGGCAACGGCGCGGCCAGCGCCGGCCGGTCGATGCCCGGCAGGGTACGAAGCGACAGCTTGGCCATCGCCATCAGCGCGCCGGTATTACCCGACGACACGGCGGCGGCGGCGCGGCGCTGTTTGACCAGATCGATGGCAATACCCATCGACGTCGTCTTGGCGCGACGAATCGCCTGGCTGGGCTTTTCGTTGGAACCGACGATCTCGGGCGCGTGAACGATCTCGGACGCGGCGGACAGATTGGGATGGGATTTCAGCCCCTCCGCAATCTGCGCCTCGTCGCCGACCAGGAAGAACCGCATGCCCTCATAGCGGCGTCGCGCTCTGGCGACACCGGCAAGCATCACGGCCAGCCCGTCGTCGCCGCCCATCGCATCGACGGCGATCCAGGCGTTATCGGCCATGCGTGTCCTCTAACGGTCGTTCAGGTGAAGGAGGAGGGGATCAGCCCTCGACCGACACGACCTCACGGCCGTTATAATGGCCGCAAGCGGTGCACAGGTTATGCGGACGCTTCAGCTCGCCGCAGTTCGGGCATTCCTGGAACGCCGCGATGGTCAGCGAGTCGTGGCCACGGCGCATGCCGCGCTTGGAGGGCGAAGTCTTTCTCTTGGGGACGGCCATTGCGGCACCTTATCAAATTCGAACAAGGGATGGACGCAACCACTGTCAGCACCCATAGCGCGCCCGGATCGACGACCCGGCCGCGTGAGCACCCAGCCGGACGCATCGCGAAGCCCCGCGCCTATAGCGAGTTTTGCCAATGTTGCAAGCGCGGCCACGGAATGGCACTCCCTGAGATCAGGCAATTTACAGGAAAGACGGCATTTATGGTCCTGCCGGTTACGCTGAGCATCGCGGCGGCGGCCGCCATCGTCAATTTGTGGCTGGCGCTGCGAATCGTGGTCGGGCGTGTCCGGGGCAAGGTCATGATCGGCGATGGCGGCGATTCGCGACTCGCGGCAGGCATCCGCGCCCAGGCCAATTTCGTCGAATATGCGCCCTTCGTCCTGATCCTGATGGGCCTGATCGAGCTGGCCGGCGGATCGTCCTTCTGGCTGTGGGTGCTGGGGGGTGCGTTCATCGTCGCGCGGATCGGCCATGGCCTGGGCATGATGCGGCCCGCGCCCAATATCGGGCGGGCGGGCGGTGCGATCGGCACCTGGGCGATCCTGGCGCTGCTGGCCGGTTGGGGGATCGGGCTCGTCTATACCGCGCAGGCCAAGCCCGTCGCGGCCACCACCGTCGTGAGGATCGACCGCTGATGATTCGCCTGCCCCTGATCGCGCTCGCCGCCGCCACCCTGACCGCCGCCGCGCCCGACCCGATTTCGCCGCAGCGCCTGTCGGCCGATGTGAAGACGCTGGCCTCCGACACGTTCGAGGGCCGTGCGCCGGGAACGCCGGGCGAGGCGAAGACCGTCGACTGGCTGGTCGCGCAGTTCAAGGCGATGGGCCTGAAGCCCGGCGGTCCCGACGGCCAGTGGACCCAAGCCGTGCCGCTGATCCGCACCCAGATCGGGAAAGGGACGATGCGCGCGGGGGGCATGCCGCTCGACCAGGGGCAGGGCATCTATGTCTCGACCGTGCGCCCCGTCGACCGGGTGGCGATCCAGGACGCGCCCATGGTCTTCGTCGGTTACGGCGTGCATGCGCCCGAGCGCAGCTGGGACGATTTCAAGGGCGTCGACCTGAAGGGCAAGATCGCGGTCTTCCTGGTCAACGATCCCGATTTCGAAGCGGTCGCGGGCGACGATGCCAAGGGCAAGTTCGGCGACCGGCGCATGACCTATTATGGCCGCTGGACCTATAAGTTTGAGGAAGCGGCGCGGCAGGGCGCGATCGGCGCGCTGATCGTCCACGACACACCGGGCGCGGGCTATGGCTGGGCGACGGTGACGGCACCGGCGGGCGAGAATTACGATATTGTGCGCAGCGACCCTACCTCGCGCGTGCTGCTCCAGGGCTGGCTGTCGGGCGAGGCGGCGGACAAGCTCTTCGCGGCCGCCGGGCTGGACTTGGCCCAACAGCGCAAAGCGGCGCGGCGCGCGGATTTCCGGCCGGTCGAGCTGAAGGGCCAGCGCTTCTCCGCCGACCTGCCGGTGACGACGGTGCGCGCCGAGAGCCGCAACGTATTGGCCAGGCTGCCCGGCAAGACGCACCCCGACGAAGTCGTGATGTTCGGCGCGCATTGGGACGCTTACGGCAAGGGCGCGCCCGATTCGAAAGGCCGCACGATCCGCCCCGGTGCCAATGACGATGCGCTGGGCGTGGCGGGTGTGCTGGAGCTGGCGCGGGCGTTCAAGGCGGCACCGCGCACCGATCGCAGTCTGGTGTTCGCGCTCTGGACCGGCGAGGAGCGCGGGTTGCTGGGGTCGGAGACCTATGCGGTGAAGCCGGTCTATCCGCTCGCCAAGACGGTCGCGAACCTGACGCTCGACATTCTCCAGACGGCGGGGCCGGCCAGGGACGTGATGCTGGTCGGCGATGGGCAGAACAACCTTGAGGATCGGCTGAAGGCCGCCGCCGCCGCGCAAGGGCGGGTGGTGACGCCCGAGGCGTTGCCCGAGCGCGGGCTGTTCTACCGCGCCGACCATTTCTCGGTCGCACGGCGGGGCGTGCCGACGCTGCTGCTGATGGCGATCAGCGGCGCGCCCGATCTGGTCGCGGGCGGGCGCCCGGCGGGGCAGGCGTGGCTGGACGGCTATATGCGCTGTTATCACCAGACCTGTGATGCCTGGGATTCGACATGGGATTTGCGCGGGGCGGCGGCGGATGTCGGGTTGCTGTACCGGATCGGGCGTGATCTGGCGTCGTCCCGCGATTGGCCGGAGTGGCGTGCGGGTTCGGAGTTCAAGGCGATTCGCAGCGAGAGCGCTGCGGAACGTAGGTGATTCCCTTGGCCTTCGACTGCGCTCAGGCTGAACGGAGCGTGGGAATGGGACTTGCCCCCAAACCCCGTTCAGGCTGAGCGAAGTCGAAGCCCACGCCCCAACCTCGCCCCATCCCAATACCTTACCCCAAACCCAATACCCGATCCGCCACGAACGCGTTGCTTTGCCGCTCATGCCCGAAGGTGCTGGGCTGGCCATGCCCCGGGATGAAGGCGGTGTCGTTCCCCAGCGGCCACAGTTTCTCGACGATCGAGCGGATCAGCGTGTCGTGATCCCCGCCGGGCATGTCCGAGCGCCCGACCGAGCCCTGGAACAGCACATCGCCGACCAGCGCGAATTTCGACGGCGCGTGGTGAAAGATCACATGGCCGCGCGTATGCCCCGGCGTCTCGTACACATCGAGGGTCAGGTCGCCGATCGTCACCGTATCGCCCTCGTTCAGCCAGCGGGTCGGCTCGACGATCTGCGCGGGGATGCCATAGGCCTGGCCGTCCTCGTCCAGCCGCGCGAGCCAGAAGCGGTCCTCCTCCTGCGGCCCCTCGACCGGCACCGAAAGCGCATCGGACAGCGCCTTGGCCCCGCCGGCATGGTCGATATGGCCATGGGTGAGGAGGATCTTCTCCACCGTCACGCCGATCTTGGCGATCGCGTCCTGGATGCGCGGCAGGTCGCCGCCGGGGTCGACGACGGCGGCCTTCATCGTCGCGGTGCACCAGATGATCGAGCAATTCTGCTGGAGCGGGGTGACAGGCACGATCGCGGCGCGCAGCGGGGGCGTTGAAGCAAGGTCAGTCATCGCCCCGAGATAGAGGCTGGGGCGGCCATAGCCAATCGCTGCTTGCCCCAATCGCTGCTTGCATGCCTGGGGGCGGCCCGTGCATGGATCGTCCTTCATGCTGCGCCTCGATGCCCCTTTCGTGTTGCTCGACGATGCCCGTGACGGGGGTGCGGCGGCGCGGCTCTATACCGCGCCGGTCGGGATCGTGACCGCGCATGCGCCCGAAGAGGTCGCGCCCGCGCTCGACCGGCTACGCCAGGCACGGGCGCGCGGGCTGCATGCGGCGGGCTGGATCGCCTATGAGGCCGGCGCGGCGTTCGAGCCGAACGTGGCCGCCGCCGCCGCCGATGGCCCGCTGCTCTGGTTCGGTCTGTTCGAGGATTATCGGACGCTGGCGGTCGAGACGCTGCTGCCCGATCCCGCCGGCGCCTGGATCGGCGCGCTGCGGCCCGAACTGGACGAGGAGCGCCACGCCGCGCAATTCGCCGAGGTCGCCGCGCGGATCGCGGCGGGTGATCTCTATCAGGTCAATCTCAGCTTCCGCGCCACGGCCCGGGTCGTGGGCGATCCGTTGGCGCTCTATGCGGGCCTGCGCGCCCGGTCGCGCGCCGGCTGGGGCGCGGTGGTGGCGACCGGCGATAGGGTGATCCTGTCGCTGTCGCCCGAGATGTTCTTTGCGCTCGATGCCGGTCGGCTGACCGCCAAGCCGATGAAGGGCACCGCGCGGCGACACGGCGATGCCGCCGCCGATGCGCGGGCCGCGCAAGCCCTGCGCGACGATCCCAAACAGCGTGCCGAAAATCTGATGATCGTCGACCTGATGCGCAACGACCTGTCGCGGGTCGCACGGGCCGGCAGCGTGGCGGTGCCCGAGCTGTTCGCGGTCGAACCCTATCCGACGGTGCATCAGATGGTGTCGACCATCACCGCCGATCTGGCCGAGGGGCGTGACGCGGTGGATGTTCTCGCCGCGCTTTTCCCCTGCGGCTCGATCACCGGTGCGCCCAAAATCGCGGCGATGCAGGCGATCACCGCGATCGAGGATTCGCCGCGCGGCCTGTATACCGGCGCGATCGGTCGGCTGGATGCGCATGGCGATGCGATGTTCAACGTCGCCATCCGTACGCTCACCTGGCCCGAGGGGAGCGACCGCGTGACGCTGGGGCTGGGGTCGGGGATCGTCGCCGACTCGGTCGCGGCGGACGAATGGGACGAGTGCCTGGCCAAGGCGGCGTTCCTGACCGACGGCCAGCGCGATTTCGACCTGATCGAGACCATGGCCTTCGACCCGCTGGAGGGTATCCAGCATCTGGAGCTTCATCTGGCGCGGATGAAGGCGAGCGCGAAGGCGCTGGGCTTCACCTTCGACCGCCACGATGCACGCAACGAGTTGCAGGCGGCGACCTTCCGCCTGCGTGAGGCCAAGCGCATTCGGCTGTTGCTCGCCCGCGGCGGCGCGGTGGTGGTCGAGGTCGCCCCACGCCCCGCGCCGTTCGAGTCGCCCGTCGCGGTGCGGGTCGTACCCCTGCCGGTATCGCAGGCCGATCTGCGCCTGCGCCACAAGACCAGCGCGCGCGGCTTTTACGACGCGGCGCGCGCGGCGGCGGGAACGGCGGAAGTGTTGTTCGAGACGCCCGAGGGGTTCCTGACCGAAGGCAGCTATACCAACATCTTCGTCCCGCGCGGCGACCGGTTGGTGACGCCCCCGCTCGCGGACGGGCTGCTGCCCGGCGTGCTGCGCGCCCATTTGATCGACACGGGCCGTGCGGTCGAGGGGCGACTGACGCGCACCGATCTTCGCGACGGATTCTTGCTTGGCAATGCGCTTCGCGGATTGTTTCGTGCGGAGATGGTTGCGAATTGAGGTGGGAGGCGTCTAAAGCGCCCCCGCAAATTCCTGTCGCAAAGGTTCCGTTTCATGCAGCCCTCCGCCGCGCTCGGCCGTATCAGCCCGTCCCCCACGCTTGCCATCACCAGCCGCGTGATGGAGCTGAAGCGCGCAGGGGTCGACGTGATCGGGCTGGGCGCGGGGGAGCCCGATTTCGACACGCCGGACTTCGTCAAAGAGGCCGCGATCCAGGCGATTCGCGACGGCAAGACCAAATACACGAACGTCGACGGCACGCCCGAACTGAAGGCGGCGATCGCAGCCAAGTTCGCGCGCGACAACGGCCTGACCTACAAGGCCGATCAGATCAGCGTGAATGTCGGCGGCAAGCACACTTTGTTCAACGCGATGGTCGCGACGATCGACGCAGGCGATGAGGTCGTGATCCCCGCGCCCTACTGGGTCAGCTACCCGGACGTCGTCCAGTTTGCGGGCGGCGTGCCGGTGATCGTGAAGGCGGGCCCGGAACAGGGGTATAAGCTGACCCCCGAGGCGCTCGACGCGGCGATTAGCCCCAAGACCAAGTGGGTCATCCTCAACTCGCCGTCCAACCCGACGGGCGCGGGCTATACCGCCGACGAGCTGAAGGCGCTGGGCGAGGTGATCCTTCGCCACCCGCATGTCTGGGTGTTCGCCGACGATATGTACGAGCATATCGTCTATGACGGCTTCCGCTTCGCCACCATCGCGCAGGTCTGTCCCGAACTGTACGAGCGCACGCTGACGGTGAACGGCTGTTCCAAGGCGTACGCGATGACCGGCTGGCGCATCGGCTATGCGGGCGGCGCGCCCTGGCTCATCAAGGCGATCGCCAAGCTCCAGTCGCAGTCGACCTCCAACCCCTGTTCGGTGGCGCAGGCGGCGGCGACTGCCGCGCTGACCGGCGACCAGAGCTTCCTCGCCGAGCGCAACCTGGCCTTCCAGGCGCGGCGCGACATGGTGGTGTCGATGCTGAACGCGATCGACGGCATGACCTGCCCGACGCCGGAGGGCGCCTTCTATGTCTATCCATCCTTCGCACCGCTGATCGGCAAGTCGACGCCCTCGGGCCGCCTGATCGACAGCGACGAGGCGTTCGTCGGCTATCTGCTCGACGATGCCAAGGTCGCGGCGGTGCAGGGGGCGGCGTTCGGCCTCTCGCCGGCGATGCGAATCAGCTATGCGACCTCGGACGCGCTGCTGCGGGAAGCCTGCACCCGCATCCAGACGGCGTGCGCCGCCCTGAAATAATTCCGCACCTGTTGCGGTGCGAAAGCCAGTCGATCGGGGCAAGTTCGCGATTCGGCTGGCTTTTTTCATGATCTATATGCGGCGCGGCAATGTGGCTTAACTGTGGCATGAACGACACGATCACGTGCCGTTAATGCTGTGTTTCTATAAATGCCATTGTCGAAACGGCGTCGATCGACCAGATGGCCCCGTAACGATCGCCGGCCCATCCGGGCGGTGACAGCGAACGACAGGTGAAGACGATGCGTGCCCTCCTCAAGTCCAGCTTCGTATGGCAGTTCGCCGGCGGATTTGCGCTTGGCGCCCTGGGTCTCGTGGTCCTGCACCCGGCGGAAGCGCCGAGCCGCTATGCTTCGTCGGCGCCGGTCGAGGCGGTTCGCTAAGGAAATTCCCTTGGCCTTCGACTTCGCTCAGGCTGAACGGAGCGAGGGTATGACGGGTCTCAATAACGGCCGTTCAGGCTGAGCGGATTCGAAGTCCACGCGCGACCTCCGCCTCTAGCCGAAACCCCAAAACGCCCCATATCATGGCGATGCGCACCCCCATCTGCATCGCCCTTGCCGCGACCGCCTTCGGAGCGATCGCGCTATCCTCTCTCCCCGCCAAGGCCGAGCGCGCGGTGCCGTTGCCCAGGGCATCGGTTGACGTACCTGCCACGCCGAAACCCCAGGTCGCCGTCCTCGCGGGTGGCTGCTTCTGGGGCATGGAGGCGGTGTTCGAGCGGGTGAAGGGCGTGCGCGCGGTCACGGCGGGCTATGCCGGGGGGCGTCGCGAGGAGGCGAACTACCCGGCCGTCTCGACCGAGCGCACCCGCCATGCCGAGGCGATCCGCATCGTCTATGATCCGGCTCAGGTGTCCTACGCGACGTTGCTGCGCGTCTATTTCGCGATCGCGCATGATCCGACTCAGGTCGGCGGGCAAGGCCCGGATCGCGGCCCCAGTTACCGCTCGGCGATCTTCGCGCAGTCACCCGAACAGGCCAGGGTCGCGCACGCCTATATCGCGCAGCTGACCAGCGCCCACGCCTTTGCCAAGCCGATCACGACCCGGATCGAGCAGGGCCAGTTCTTCCCGGCCGAGGCGCAACACCAGAATTTCTACGATCGCAATCCGACGCATCCCTATATCACGCGCTGGGACAAGCCCAAGGTCGCCGGCTTCCGTGCCGGTTTCCCCGATCTGGCGCGGGCGGACCGAGGATAACTCAGGCGGCGACCGGGAAGCGCAGCATCCGGTCGCGAACGGGAACCAGCGCCTCGGCGGCGCGCCCGACCGCCTGGACCAGTGCGGGGTGATCGACGTCCAGCCCCCCGGTCAGCGCGCCGAAGGCAGGCAGGATCAGCTTGTGCGGGGTTCCGACGAAACAGCGGCGCGCGACCATCTTGCCGCGTACCCGCAATCGCAGCTTGGGATGGAAATGCCCCGACAGTTCGGGCCGCGTCTCCCCCGGATCGGCCTCGTGGCGCAGGATCAGGCCGTCGACCACCGCCTCGTCGACCACCTCGCCGCCGCAGCGATCGCGCAACACGGGGTCGTGATTGCCGGTGATCCAGGTCCAGCGAGTCGCCGCCGTCAGCGCCAGCAGCATGGCGCGCGCCTGCGGCAACAACCGGTCGCATCCTTCGGCATCGTGGAAGCTGTCGCCCAGGCACCAGACCTCGCGCGCCGCCGTCCGCGCCACCGCCTGGGTCAGCTCGGTCAGCGTCGCCAGCGAATCGTAAGGAGGCAGCATCTGGCCGCCGCCGGCATACCAGCTGGCCTTTTCCAGATGCAGGTCGGCGACCAGCAGCGCGTGGCGCGCAGGCCAGAACAATGCGCCTTCGGGCAGGGCGGCAAAATCCCGGCCACCGAACGAAAAGGGAACCATTTTCCGTCCATGCGCTTGACGCTGCGCAATATCAAGCGTTTGCAGAGCGCTGGGGAAAGCCCTTGCTTCCCGGGCAAAGAGGCGTAAAGCGCGCCGTCCTTTTGGCACAGGGGGTTCCGACGGACATGACGGCGACAGCGACCGACAGTACCGACAACCAGCACGCGGTGGCCCAGGGTCATGCCGTGCGGCATCCCGCGCTCGCCGCGCTGACCGTGGGGGCGATCGGCGTGGTGTTTGGCGATATCGGCACCAGCCCGCTCTACGCCTTTCGCGAGGCGCTATCGCAGTCGGCGGCGGACGGTATCGACCCCAGCGAGATTTTGGGCGTACTCAGCCTGGCGCTGTGGACGCTGTTCCTGGTCGTCACCATCAAATATGTCATCTTCCTGATGCGCGCCGACAATCAGGGCGAGGGCGGGGTGCTGGCGCTGGCGGCGCTGGCGCGGCGCTCGCTGGGCCTCCGGTCACGCTTCGCGCTGATCCTGGGCGCGGCGGGGGCGTCGCTTTTCTACGGCGATGCGATCATCACGCCCGCGCTGTCGGTGCTGTCGGCGATGGAGGGGCTGCGCACCATTCCCGCCGCCGCGTCGATCTTCGACGAAGGCGTGATCCGGCTGTGCACCATCGTCATCCTGATCGGTCTGTTCCTGCTGCAATCGCGCGGCACGGCGCATGTGTCCAAGCTGTTCGGGCCGATCTGTATCCTGTGGTTCCTGGTGATCGGCGGCCTGGGCATCTGGCACATCGCCGACGAGCCTTCGATCGCCCGGGTCATCTGGCCGGGCTATGGCATTCGCTTCCTCGCCAGCCACGGCGTCGTCGGGCTATTCGTGCTGGGCGCGGTATTCCTGACCGTGACCGGTGCCGAGGCGCTGACCGCCGATATGGGCCATTTCGGCCGGCTGCCGATTCGAATCGGCTGGTTCTCGCTGGTCCTGCCGGCGCTCACGCTCAACTATCTGGGGCAGGGCGCTTTCGCGCTGTCGGCGCTGGAGCGCGCGGCGGCGAGCGGGCAGACCTTCACCAACCAGGATTGGTTCTTTTTGATGGCGCCCGAGGCGTTCCGTCCGGCGCTGATCGTGCTGGCGGGCATGGCGACGGTCATCGCGGCACAGGCGGTGATCACCGGCGCCTTCTCGCTGACCCAGCAGGCGATTCAGCTCGGCTTCCTGCCGCGCCTGCGCGTTCGTCAGACCTCGGCCGATTTCCAGGGGCAGATCTATCTGCCCGCGATCAACTGGCTGCTGCTGTTCGGGGTGCTGGTGCTGGTCATCCAGTTCAAGACGTCCTCGGCGATGGCGGCGGCCTACGGGATCGCCGTCACGGGGACGATGGTCGTCACCACCTGCCTGGCCTATCTGGTCGTCCGGCATCGCTGGGGCTGGCGGCGGCCGCTGGCGCTGGCGGCGATCCTGCCGTTCCTGACGCTCGATCTGATCTTCTTCGGCGCGAACATCCTGCGCGTCATCGAGGGAGGCTGGGTGCCGCTGCTCGTCGGCGCGGGCGTCGGCCTCATCATCTATACCTGGGTGCGCGGGCGCGGCATCGTCTCCGCTTTCGAGAAGCGGCAGGCGATCCCGATCGTCGATCTCGCCGCCGCGCTCGCCAAGCGTCCGCCCGAGCGGGTGCCCGGCACCGCCGTCTTCCTGACCGCGAACCCTGCCTCGGCGCCCGGCGCGCTGCTCCACAATCTGAAGCATAACAAGGTTTTGCATGCGCAGAACCTGATCGTCACGATCCGCACCGCCGACCGGCCCATGGTGCAACCCGAATACCGGGCGCATGTCGAACGGCTGGACGACGATTTCGCGACGGTCACGCTGACCTACGGCTTCATGGAGACGCCCGACGTGCCGCGCGACCTGCCGCGCGAGCTGGGCGTAGAGCAAAAGCAGATGGGGCTGAACCCGATGAAGACCAGCTATTTCATCGGCCGCAACACGCTGAAGCCCGAAGCGGACAAGGGCATGCCGCTATGGCAGGACCGGCTGTTCATGTTCCTCCAGCGCAATGCCAGCGACCCGACCGACTTCCTGCGGATCCCGCCGGGCAAGGTGCTGGAACTGGGCGAGCAGGTGACGGTGTAAAATCCGCCCCGGCGCCGGGGAGGGACGCCGCGAAGCGGTGGTGGAGGGGGGATTGCAGCACGGGCTGACCTGGGTAGAAGCCCCCTCCGTCAGGCTTCGCCTGCCACCTCCCCGCGCCGGGGAGGGTTTTACAGCGTGACCTTGGGCGGCTTGGCGGCCTCGACCGCGACCAGCACCATCTTTTCCCAGATCGCCGGATCGCCCGCATCGGCCATCGCCTGATCGGGCTCACGCAAGGTGCGCAGCACGGCCAGCGCGTCGGCCATATGCTCGCGCCAATGATCGTCGACCAGCCGGGCGGCGGATTCGGAATCGCCCCCGGCATTGGCGCTCAACCGCTGGCCGCACAGCACGCGCGCGATGCGTTCGGCGGCGGGGGTGTGGGCAATATCCATGGCAACCTCTCCTGAAGCGTGGATCGTTACGCGATCAACGCGGGAGAGGGGGGAATGGTGCCAGTATCTGCGGCGGGGCACGCCCCTCCCGCAGGCGGGAGGGGATGGGGTAGGGGATGCCACACGCGTTGGTCTCGATGAGACTCCGTGCCCTCCCCAAACCCCTCCCGCCTGCGGGGGGGGGCTTAAGAGCGATGAGGAGGCGATCAGCCCTGCGCGCCGCGACCGGCACCGCCGCCGGGACGACCGCCGCGACCACGGCCGCCGCCGCCCGGACCACCGGCGCCACCACCGCCGCCACGACGGCGCGGCTGGCGACCCTGCGGCGCGCGGGTGTCGGTCGCGCGCGGGTGATGCGTGGCGCGCGGACGCGCCGGATCGCGGGGACGGTCGACGCGTGGCGCGGGATCGGCGCCGATCGCCTTCACCCGCTGCGACTTGATCGTCTCGGCGCGCTTCACGAAGTCGGCGGGAAGCGGCACGACGGTGATCTTCTGCCGCGTCAGCTTCTCGATGTCCTTCAGATAGGGACGCTCATCCTCGGCGCAGAAGGCGATGGCCAGGCCCGAGCGACCGGCACGCGCGGTGCGGCCGATGCGGTGAACATATTGCTCGGCGACGTTGGGCAGTTCGAAGTTGAAGACGTGGCTGACGCCCGGAATGTCGATGCCGCGCGCGGCGATGTCGGTCGCCACCAGCACGCGGGTCTGGCCCGACCGGAACTCGCCCAGCGCGCGCTCGCGCTGGCCCTGGCTCTTGTTGCCGTGGATCGCGTTGGCGGCGATGCCGTTGCCCGCCAGCAGCTTCACGACGCGGTCGGCGCCATGCTTGGTGCGGGTGAAGACCAGCGCCAGCTCGATCGCCGGATCGGCGAGCAGGATGGTCAGCAGCGCCTGCTTTTCCTGTTGCGTCACGAAGGTCACCGACTGGTCGACGCGCTCGGCGGTGGTCGACACGGGCGTGACCGAGACGGTCGCCGGATTGTCGAGGAACTTGTCGGCCAGATCGCGGATCGCGGCGGGCATGGTAGCCGAGAAGAACAGCGTCTGGCGCTTGCGCGGGATCATCTTCACGATGCGGCGCAGCGCGTGGATGAAGCCCAGGTCGAGCATCTGGTCGGCCTCATCCAGCACCAGGATCTCGATCATCGACAGGTTGAGGAAACCCTGCTCGACCAGGTCGATCAGACGGCCCGGCGTGGCGACCAGGATATCGACGCCGCGCGACAAATCCTGTCGGTTCTTGTTGATGCTGGTGCCGCCGAAGACGGTCGCGACCGCCAGCTTGGAGAATTTGGCATAGCCCTTGGCATTGTCGGCGATCTGGCTGGCCAGCTCGCGGGTAGGGGCGAGGACGAGCATCCGGCAATGGGTCGGCAGGACGCGCTTGTTCGCCTCGACCAGACGCTGGATCGAGGGGAGGACGAAGGCGGCCGTCTTGCCGGTGCCGGTCTGCGCGATGCCCAGCAGGTCGCGGCCTTCCAGCAGCGTCGGGATCGAGTCGCGCTGGATCGGCGTGGGTTCGGAATAGCCCTTGGCTTCGAGCGCACGGACGAGCGGCTCGGCAAGGCCGAGTTCGGAAAAGGACATGGAATTACTTTCTGACATGGCGCGCGAGTCACGACGACGTGCATCTGGGGGCCGCGAGAAGCAGCGCCGGGGTTGATGACACCCCGCGTGACAAGGGAAGCCTGAAGACAGGGTCGGGGCGGAGCCGGGACCAAAAGGTCCGTTCACGCTGCGAGTGGACGCCTCGACGGGCGGGCATGTGCGCTGGCCATTGCCAAAAGTCAAGTTTCGGGCAGGATCATCGCCCCAATGCGTGACAAGCGCGGACGGATGGTTACATCCGATACCAGTTAGCGAAGAGGAGTCCTGCATGAAACTCGCCAGTCTCAAACACGGTCGCGACGGCAAGCTGGTCGTCGTGTCGAGCGACCTCGCCTGGTATGCGGATGCGGGGCATATCGTGCCGACGCTGCAGGCCGCGCTCGACGATTGGGAGACGCATGCGGCCGCGCTCGCCAATCTGGCCACCGACCTGGATCATGAGGCAATTCCGCGCGCGCGTTTCCATGAGCATGACGCCGCCTCGCCGCTGCCGCGCGCCTATCAATGGGCGGACGGATCGGCCTATGTGAATCATGTCGCCTTGGTACGGCAGGCGCGCGGGGCGGAACTGCCCGACAGCTTCTGGCACGATCCGCTCATGTATCAGGGCGGATCGGACGGGTTCCTGGGACCGCGCGACGCCATTCCGCTGGCCGATGAAAGCTGGGGCTGCGACCTGGAGGGCGAGGTTGTAGTCGTCACCGGCGACGTGCCCCAGGGTGCCACCCGTGACGAGGCGCTGGCGGCGATCCGGCTGATCGGGCTGACCAACGACGTGTCGCTGCGCGGGCTGATCCCCGGCGAACTGGCCAAGGGCTTCGGCTTCTTCCAGTCCAAGCCGGCCTCGGCCTTTTCGCCCGTCTTCGTCACGCCGGAATCGCTGGGCGACTGGTGGCAGGACGGCAAGCTGCGCCGCGTGCTGCGCGTCGATCTCAACGGCCAGCCCTTCGGCCGCGCCGATGCGGGCGAGGACATGACCTTCGACTTCGGCACGCTGGTGGCACATGCGGCCAAGACCCGCGCGCTGGGGGCGGGGACGATCATCGGCTCAGGCACCGTGTCCAACCGCGATACCGATGGCGGCCCCGGCAAGCCCGTCGCCGAGGGCGGGGTTGGTTATAGCTGCATCGCCGAGGTGCGGATGATCGAGACGATCCGTGGCGGCGCGCCCGTGACGCCGTTCCTGAAGAAGGGCGATACGGTGCGCATCTGGATGGAGGACGACCGCCACCACTCGATCTTCGGCGCGATCGAACAGACGGTCGAGTAAGCCTATTCCTCCCTAAGCTGCGCTTGGGGAGGGGGACCGCCGCGAAGCGGTGGTGGAGGGGCGGTCAGACCGGCCATGCCCCTCCACCACGCCCTGCGGGCGCGGTCCCCCTCCCAATCTGACGATGCGGAGGAGTTTATTCCACCAAAGCGTCGATCGCCTCGGCCATGGCGATGTCGCGCGCCGACAGGCCGCCGGCGTCGTGGGTGGTCAGGACGATGTCGACCCGGTTCCAGACATTGGACCATTCGGGGTGATGGTCGGCCTTTTCCGCCAGCAGCGCGACGCGGGTCATGAATCCGAACGCCTCGCTGAAATCGGCGAAGACGAACCGGCGGCTGATCGCATCGCGGCCTTCGTCCCAATCCCAGTCGGGCAGATCGTCCAGCGCCTCGTCCCGGTCCAGCTCGCTCAGCCGCTCCACCATCTGCGTCCCCTTGCTTGTCTTGTTCTTTGGTCGGCCCCAGCGGTATGACGGCGCGCATGAGCGGGCAAGTCGCGATCGGTGAAGCACCGGGAATCGAAGTGATCGAGGCGATCGCGCGGGCGGCGATGGCGCGGCTGCCGGCGGCGTTCGCCGCGCATCTGGGCGATGTGGTGCTGATCGTCGAGGATTATGCCGATGACGAGACGCTGGCGGCGCTGGGCATCGAGCATCCGCTCGACCTGACCGGCCTGTATCATGGTCGACCGGTGGGCGAGAAAAGCAGCATGGATTCCGGCGGCGTGCCCGATCGCATCCATCTGTATCGCCGCGCGATCTTGGACGAATGGATCGAGACGGGGGTGCGGCTCGACGATCTGGTCGCGCATGTGATGATCCATGAGATCGGCCATCATTTCGGCCTGTCCGACGACGACATGCACGCGCTGGAAGATGCGGTGGACGGCCCGGCGGCGTGATCCTGTCCCTGACCCGGGTCGCCTGCGCGCGCGGCGGGCGGCTGTTGTTCGCCGGCGTATCGCTCGACCTCGCGCCCGGCGAGGCCGCGATCGTCACCGGCCCCAACGGCATCGGCAAGTCCAGCCTGTTGCGCGTCGCCGCGGGCTTGCTCGCCCCGTTCGACGGCACGATGGTGCGATCCGCACCCGTGGCGTTGATGACCGACGATCTGGCGCTGGATACCGAACGGACGCTCGCGGATGCGCTGACCTTCTGGGCGCGGCTCGATCGCGGGGCGGCGGCGCGCGAGCGGGTGGCGGCGGCGCTGGCCACCGTCGGCCTGTCGCCCATCGCCGGGATTCCGGTGCGCCTATTGTCCACCGGGCAACGACGCCGCGCCGCACTGGCGCGGGTACTGGCATCGCAGGCGCCGCTCTGGCTGCTCGACGAGCCGGGCAATGGTCTGGACAGCACAGGGCTCACGATGCTGGAGCAGGTCATCGCCCACCACCGGGCGGGCGGCGGCGCGGTGGTGCTGACCACGCATCAGCCGCTGTCGGTGCCGGGCGCGCGCACCCTGGCGCTTGATGAACGGGTGCCGGCATGAGCGCGGCCTGGACGCTGATCGCGCGCGATGTGCGGCGCGGCTATGCCGGCGGCGGCGCGGGGCTGGTCTGCGGCTTCTTCCTGTTGGCGGTCATCCTGTTCCCCTTCGCGATCGGTCCCGACCGGGCAATGCTGGCGCGGATCGGAGCGGGGGCGATCTGGGTCGCGGCCTTGCTGGCGGCGCTGTTGCCGGTCGATCGGCTGGTCGCGCCCGATTGTGAGTCGGGCTGGTTCGACCAGGCGGCGGTGCGCGGATTGTCGCTGCCGCTGGTGATGGTGCTGCGGATCGTCGCGCACTGGCTGGCCTTCGCACCGCCGTTGATGCTGGCGGCGCTGGTCGCGAGCGGATTGTTCGGGCTGGACGGTGCGGCGGTGATGCGGGTCGAGCTGGGGTTGCTGCTGGGTACGCCGGGGCTGGCGGCGCTGGCGGTGGCGACCGGCGCGCTGACCGCTGGGCTGCGCGGGGCGGGTGCGGTGGCGGGGCTATTGCTGTTACCGCTGGCGCTGCCGCTGCTGATCTTCGGAGCGAGCGATGACGGCATGGGCGGGGCCAAGCTGCTCGCCGCGCTCTCCTTGTTGCTGGTGGCTGGTGCACCATGGCTGGCGGCGGCGGCGATCCGGTCGGTCCGGGACTGAGCCATGGCCGCGCAGACCCCATCGCGGGCGCGGATCGCGCAGGCCTTTGACGCGGCGGCGGCCTATGACACGCATGCCGTGGTCCAGCGGCAGGTGGCCGCATGGCTCGCCGAGCGGATCGTCGCGGTCGCGCCGCCCGCCCCGCGCGTGCTGGAGGTCGGGTGTGGCACAGGCTTCCTGACGCAGGCGGCATGGCCCCGGCTCGATCGGCCCGACTGGCTGATGACCGATATCGCGCCCGAGATGCTGGCGCGCGGGCAGGCGCGGATGCCGGGGGTGCGGGGCCGCGTCTTGGATGGCGAGCATCCCGATCTGGCGGGCGAGGCGGCGTTCGATCTGATCGTCAGCAGTCTGGCGGTGCAGTGGTTCGGCGATCTGGTGGCGGGGTTGCGGCGGCTGGCGGCGCATCTCGCACCGGGCGGGCGGATGCTGGTGACGACGCTAGTCGAAGGGACCTTCGCCGACTGGCATGATGCGCACCGGGCGGAGGGATTTGCGGCGGGGAGCCCGGCCTATCCGTCCGTTGGGACGCTGGCGGAGACGGGGTGGCGCATCACGACGCGGACGTTCGAGCAGCGGCACCGGTCAGCAGCGGACTTCGTGCGCGCGCTGCGGGCGATCGGGGCGGGGACCCCACGCGAGGGGCATCGGCCGATCCCGCCCGGCGCGATGCGGCGGATCGCGCGGGCGTTCGAGGCCGGCGGGGCGGTGGCGACCTATGAGGTCGCGTTGATTGACATCCCCGATCCCCGTTCAGCCTGAGCGAAGTCGAAGGCCACGCGCGACGCGAGAGGCGGGGCGTGTGCTTCGACTTCGCTCAGCATGAACGGAGGGCGGGAGTGGGGCGAGGAGTTCTTACCGGCTCCACCGCGCCCAAATGGCGGTGGGCAGGATCAGCCCGCGCGCTTCCTCGCGCACGCCCAGTTCGCCGCATTCCACCTTGCCCGGCAGGTCGCCCATCACTTGGCGCAGCATCTCGCCGATCGCCAGCGCCGACATGCGCACCGCATAGACGGTCAGGAACAGGAAGCGCGAATTCTCATCGAGCAGCTTGCGGCAATCGGCGATCAGGCCGGGCAGATCCTCTTCCAGCCGCCAGACCTCGCCCTCCGGCCCGCGTCCATATTTGGGCGGGTCGAGCAATATGCCGTCATAACGCCGCCCGCGCCGCCCCTCGCGCGCGACGAACTTGGCCGCGTCGTCGATGATCCAGCGCACCGGCGCATCGCCCAGGCCCGACAGCATCGCATTTCCGCGCGCCGCCTCGACCGACTTCTTCGACGCATCGACATGGACCATCTTGGCCCCCGCGCTCGCCATCGCCAGCGTGCCGACGCCGGTATAGCCGAACAGGTTCATGCATTCGGGCGATTCCAGATCGGCCACCTGCTCGCGCATCCAGCTCCACACCGGCGCCATGTCGGGGAAGAAGCCCAGATGGCGGAACGGCGTGTTCTGCGCGGTAAAGCGCACCTCGTTCCACTTGAGCGGCCAGCCGTCGCGCGGGACCGGCTCGTTGAAATTCCAGCGGCCGCCGCCATCCTCGTCCGAGCCGGGCACGAACTCGGCCGCCGCGCGCCAGTCGGTGGTGGCAGGTGCCCACATCGCCTGCGGCTCGGGGCGGATGAAGCGGAACCGGCCATAGCGTTCCAGCTTGCGGCCATGGCCCGAATCCACCAGCCCGTAATCCGCCCAGGGCTCACCAATCATCGTTTCGAGTGTCATGCGCCCCCGTTAGCGCAAAGAACGCCCGTCGATATAGGCCGTAACCGCTTCGAATGTGGCGGGCAGAGTCTCGAACCGCTCCTCGCGCTCGAACAGGTCGCCAACGCGGCGGGGCAAAGGCGGCCGGACGCCGGTCGCGCGTTCGACCGCGTCGGTGAACTTGGCCGGGTGCGCGGTGGCCAGCGTCACCACCGGCACGTCGTTCTCCGCGGCGCGCGCGGCGGACAGGGCGATGGCGGTGTGCGGGTCGAGGATCTGGCCGGTATGGTCCGCCGCCCAGCGCATCGCACGGCTCATGTCATCGGCATCGACGCGCGTGCTGGTGAACAGCGGAGCGATGGCCTGGCTCTGCGCATTGGTCAGCCGCATCGCGCCCGACCCCTCGAACCCCTTCATCTGCGCCGCCAGCGCCGCCCCGTCGCGGCCATTGGCGTCGAACAGCAGCCGCTCGAAATTGGAGCTGACCTGAATGTCCATTGAGGGGGTGGCGGTCGCCTGCACCTGTCCCTTGGAATAATCGCCGGAGGAAAGCGCGCGGTGGAGGATGTCGTTGACGTTGGTCGCGACGATCAGCCGCGCGATGGGCAGGCCCATGCGCGCCGCGACATAGCCGGCGAACACGTCGCCGAAATTGCCCGTCGGCACCGAGAAGGCGATGCGCCTGCCCGGTGCGCCCAGCCGTACGGCGGCATAGAAATAATAGACGACCTGCGCCATCAACCGCGCCCAGTTGAT
Organism: Sphingomonas sp. NPDC019816; assembly: GCF_050274375.1. Lineage (NCBI taxonomy): Bacteria > Pseudomonadati > Pseudomonadota > Alphaproteobacteria > Sphingomonadales > Sphingomonadaceae > Sphingomonas > Sphingomonas sp. NPDC019816. Next base: position 9,823 of record NZ_JBNNOB010000029.1, on the reverse strand, counting down.
CGAGTTGACCGCCGACAGCGTGTGCCGATCGGCAAAGTCGCGGTCGTTGAACATCGCCTTCACCAGTGCTTGCGCGTCGTCGAAATTGCCCTCGATCGCGATATTGTGGACGTTGGGGGCGAGCACCGTCGTCATCTGGCGGCGCTGAATATCGGTGACGCGGCCCGCCGGGTGCAGCATGAAGATGTCGATATTGGCGCGCCCCGCCACCGCGTCGATCGCCGCCGAGCCGGTGTCGCCGCTGGTCGCGCCGACGATGGTCAGCCGGGTGTCGGTGCCGCGCAGGAAGCGTTCGAACAGCAGGCCCAGCATCTGGAGCGCGACGTCCTTGAACGCCAGCGTCGGGCCGTGGAACAGCTCGAGCAGCCACTGGTCATGGTCGAGCTGGACCAGCGGCGTGACGGCGGCGTGCGAGAAACGGCCATAGGCGGCATCGCACAGGCCCTGCAATTCCTCCGCGCTCAGGCTGTCGCCGACGAACGGCGCCATGATCCGCGCGGCGGTCTGCGCATAGGACAGGCCGGCCAGTCCTTCGATGTCCTCGGGCGTCAGGCTGGGCCAGGTCTCGGGGACATAGAGACCGCCATCGCTGGCGAGGCCGGCCAGGGTCGCACCCCGGAAATCGAGGGCGGGGGCGGAGCCACGGGTACTGATATAGCGCATGATGCGGTGCGGCTTAACGGGGTGCGGCGCTTGTCACAACCATTCGATTGCGCCGAACGACCGCCAAAGCATAGATAATTACGGCGATGCCGGCGAACAGGAACCATTGGACCGCATAGGCCAAGTGGTTGTTGGGCACCGCGTCGATCGCGGGGCTGGGGTTCGGCTCCAGCCCGGCGGCCGGGGTGTCGGCGACCAGCATCATGGCTTGCGGGCGATGATCGAAGGCCGACTGGATCAGCGAGCGGCTGTCGGGGGCATGGGCGATATAGCCGCTGACCCGTCCGCCCGGCCATTGGATTTCGGCACGTGGGTCATGCGTGGTGCCCAACTGCACCTGCATCGATCCGCGCGGCACCGAGCAGGTGGCGATCAGCCGGAACCCGGCCGCACCGGCGCCGGCGCGGCGGAGCGTCACCGGCGGCGGGCAGTCGCCGACCGTATGGCGGAAAAGCAGGCTTTCGTCGGGGAAAAGGGGGTAGGCGATCGGTGCGCGCGTCGGGTTGGCGGCCAGCTGGGCGAGATAAGCCTGTTTCTGCGGCAGGCGATCGAGCAACTGCCACAGGCCCAGCGCGATCATCGCGGCGACCGCCAGGCCGACGATCAGCGTCGGCAGGATGGGCAAGCGCCTCATGCCTCGTCATCCCGCTCGGGCTCGGCGACCGCGCCTTCGCGTGCCTCGTTGCGATATTCGGCGGCCATCAACGCACCCTTGGCAATGCGCAAGCTATAGACCACGCCGATCGCGGTCAGCGGCAGCCATATCAGCATGTGCAGCCACAGCGGCGGGTGCAGCGTCAGTTCGACCCCGATCGCCATGATGGTGATGATCGTGCCCAGGATCAGGGTCAGGAACGCCGCCGGTCCGTCTCCGACATTGAAGCGGGTGAAGTCCAGTCCGCAGGCCGCGCAACGCTCGGCAAAGGTCACCACCTGGGCTGAAAAGACCGGCCCGGCAAACAAATGGGGCTGGCCGCAACGCGGACACAGCCCCTGAAACGCAGCCTGCGATATGGTCGGAGGGGTATCAGCCACTATGAACCGGGGCGCCCCAGCCACCCCAGACATAGATGGTGACGAACAGGAACAGCCACACCACGTCGACGAAATGCCAGTACCAGGCCGCCGCCTCGAAGCCGAAATGCTGGCGCGGGGTGAAGTCGCCGCGATAGGCGCGGATCAGGCAGACGATCAGGAAAATGGTGCCGACGATGACGTGGAAACCATGGAAACCGGTCGCCATGAAGAAGGCCGCGCCATAGTTGATGCCCTTGAAGGGAAAGGGCGCGTGCATGTATTCATAGGCCTGGATCGCGCTGAAGATCAGACCCAGGATCACCGTCAGCCACAGCCCCTTCAGCACGCCGTCGCGGTCGCCGACGCCCAGCGCGCCCCACAGCCCCTTCTTCTCGCCGCCACGCTGGTTGTGGATCAGCGCATGGTGCGCCCAGGTGACGGTAGTGCCGCTGGTCAGTAGGATCAGCGTATTGAGGAGGGGCAGCTTGAAGGCGTCGATCACCTCCAACCCCTTGGGTGGCCAAGTCGCGGCGATGGCGGTGGCGCCCTCGGCGGCGCGCTCGACCTGTCCGTCGACGAAGCTCATCGCGGTCGGGAACAGCGCGAAGTCGAAAAAGGCCCAGAACCAGCCGACGAAGAACATGACTTCGGAGGCGATGAACAGGATCATGCCATAGCGGAAGTGAAGCTGGACGACCGGGGTATGGTCGCCATGATGCGCCTCGCGCACCACGTCCGCCCACCAGCTGCCCATGCAGAACAGCACCGCCGCCAGACCCGCCAGAAAGGCCCAGCCGCCGCCCTGCACGCTGTGCATCCACATGATCGCGCCCGAGGCCATCAGCAGCGCCGACATCGAACTGGCCAGCGGCCAGGGGCTCGGCGGCAGGATGTGATAGTCGTGGTTCTTCGCGCCAGCCATGATCCCGTCCCTATGATTTTGCTATTTTGGGGGCAGGCTAACCTGCTTTCTTCCCCGAATCCACCGGGTAAAATGTATAGGACAGGGTGATGGTCTCGATGTCCTTCGCGTCGGGGTCGTTCAGGATCTTGGGGTCGACGAAGAAGATCACCGGCATCCGCACCGTCTCGCCGGGTTGCAGCGTCTGCTGGGTGAAGCAGAAACACTGGATCTTGGTGAAGTAGCGGCCGGCCTGATCGGGGGTGACGTTGAACGTCGCGGTGCCCGTCACCGGCACCTTGGCGTTGTTGGTCGCGGTGAAGAACACCATGTCGCGCGCGCCGATATCAACGGTTTCGTGCGGGTTTTCGGGCTTGAAGGTCCAGGCGAGCCGCGAGGCGACATTGGCGTCGAAATCGACGCGGATCTGGCGATGGACGCTGCCCGGCGCCTCGCTGCCCCGCTGCGTCGTGCCCTGATAGCCGGTCACCTGGCAGAACATGCGGTAGAGCGGCACGCTGGCCCAGGCGAGGCCGGTCATGAACACCACGCCGAACACCGCGAAAACCACCGTCCGGGTCTGCCGCGTCAGGCGCATCAGTGCATCCCCGACCGGATTTTGGATAAAGTGATGAAGAAGATCAGCACCACCAGAAAGCCGAGCAGCAGGGCCATCACGGTGGCGCGGGCGCGCTGCTTGGCGCGAATCCGATTCGAATCGTCAGGCGTCATGCCCAACGATCCACCACCAGCGCGCCAAAGAGAAGGAAAAGATAGAGAATCGAGTATTTGAACAACCGCTTCTCGGGCTTCATCGTGTCGTCGGTCTGGGTATGACGAAAGGCCACGATGGCGGCGTAGAGCGCGAACAGCGCGGTGCCGGCGGTCGCGATCAGGCCATAGATTGGCCCGGTCAGCCCCAGCGGCCAAGGCGCGACGGCGGCGATCGCCATCGGGATGGTGTAGAGCCCGATCTGCGCGCGCGTCACCCGCTCGCCGGCGACCACGGGCAGCATCGGCACGCCGGCATTGGCGTAATCGGTCTTCACGAACAGCGCGAGCGCCCAGAAATGCGGCGGCGTCCACAGGAAGACGAGGCTGAAGAGCAGGAAGGGGAGGAGCGCGATCTCGCCGGTCGCCGCCGCCCAGCCGATCAGCGGCGGAAACGCACCCGCCGCGCCGCCGATGACGATATTCTGCGGCGTCCGGCGCTTCAGCCAGACGGTATAGACCAGCACGTAAAAGAGGATCGAGACGGTCAGGATGCCGGCTGCGACATAATTGACCGCCAGCCCCATCAGCAGCACCGAAAAACAGGCCAGCCCCACCCCGAAATGCAGCGCCGATTCGCGGCTCATCCGCCCTGCGGGCAATGGCCGCTTGGCGGTGCGCTTCATCAGCGCGTCGAGGTCCGCCTCATACCATTGGTTCAGCGCCCCCGCCGCGCCCGCGCCCAGCGCGATGCATAGGATCGCGGTGAAGCCGATCACCGGATCGATCCCGACCGGCGCGGCCAGCATGCCGCACAGGCCGGTGAACACCACCAGCGTCATCACCCGCGGCTTGGTGAGCGCCAGAAAGTCGCGCCAGTCGGCGGGGACGAAGACGGAGGAGGGAATGCTGGACATGGGCGTCCCGCATATAGGGCTTGGCGGGGAGGGGGGCAATCGAAGCGGTCGCCTTGGAACGATACTGCCGCCCGCCACAAGCGCACCCCCTCCCGCAGGCGGGAGGGGGCCGGGGGGAGGGCAGGGAGTCTCACCGAGACCGACACCCGTGGCTTCCCCTCCCCCATCCCCTCCCGTTTACGGGAGGGGCGTGAGACACACTGACGTTACGCCTGCTTCAACGTCGCCATGTCGATGACGAAGCGATACTTCACATCGCTCTTCTGCATCCGGTCATAGGCGGTGTTGACCTCGTCCATCGCGATCATTTCGATATCGGCGGTCAGGCCGTGGCTATGACAGAAGTCGAGCATCTCCTGCGTCTCGGCGATGCCGCCGATCAGCGAGCCGGCCAGCGACCGGCGGCGGAAGACGAGGTTGCCGACCGAGGGCGAGGGGTGCGGCGAATCGGGCACGCCGACCAGCGTCATCGTCCCGTCGCGCTTCAGCAGCATCAGGAATGCGTCCAAGTTATGCGGCGCGGCGACCGTGCTCAGGATGAAGTCGAAGCTGTTCGCGTGGTTTGCCATCTGCGCCTCGTCCTTCGAGACGATCAGTTCCTTCGCGCCCAGCCGCTTGGCATCCTCGGCCTTGTTCGGTGAGGTCGAGAAGACATAGACCTCGGCCCCCATCGCGGCGGCGATCTTCACGCCCATATGGCCCAGACCACCCAGGCCGACGATGCCGACCTTCTGGCCCGGCCCCACCTTCCAGTGGCGCAGCGGCGAATAGGTGGTGATGCCCGCGCACAGCAGCGGCGCGACGGCGGCCAGATCACCTTCGTCATGGTTGATCTTCAGGACGAAGCTTTCCTTGACCACGATATGGTCGGAATAGCCGCCAAAGGTATGACCGCCCAAGACGGGATCGGGGCCGTTATAGGTGCCGACGAACCCGGTCGTCTCGCAATATTGCTCCTCGCCGTCATGGCAGGAGGGGCAGTGGCCGCAAGAATCGACCATGCAGCCGACGCCGACCAGATCGCCGACCTGATACTTGGTCACGTCGCCACCGACCGCCGTCACGCGGCCGACGATTTCATGGCCCGGCACGCATGGATACTGCGTGCCCGCCCACTCGCCCCGCGCGGTGTGCAGGTCGGAGTGGCAGACGCCGCAATAGAGGATGTCGATGGCGACATCGTCACCTTGCGGGTCGCGACGCTCGAACGAGAAGGGCGCGAGCGGGGTCTCGGCCGTCTGGGCGGCATAACCCTTGGCGGGAGTGGGCATGGAAGCTCCTGTAGGAAAACGGTGACGCGACCCAACGATCGCGGCGTCCATATGGGTTCCGCGATGGTCCATGCCAGTCCTGCCCGCGCCGAAGTTTTCCGATCGACAGTGATCGGACAATTGCCGTGACAGATTATGTTGTAACGTTACATGGGGAACTGTTGAATATCCTGGCGAGGTCATCCGCGATCCTGCTCCAGAACCTGTCGAATGACCTCGCTCCATGACGGACAAGCGTCGATATTACCCCATGAACCCCTGGTTCCATGACGAGGCATCGTAATTGCCGATATTGGGCAGCACGGTACGCAAGCCCCCCGCATCGATCCCGAACCAGCTGGCCAGCGTCGCGGCATATTGGTCGACCGACATGCTCGGCAGCAGGCGGCCGCCGCCGACATCGTCGCTGGTGTTGACGCCGACGATCGGCGCCTTGCCATAGAAGCGCTGGCCGCGCACCGCGCCGCCGACGACGAAGTGCATGCCGCCCCAGCCATGGTCCGCGCCGCCGTCATTGGACTGGAGCGTTCGCCCGAAATCGGACGCGGTGAAGCTGGTCACCTGATGCGCGACGCCCATCGCGGCGGTGGTGTCGTAAAAGGCCTTCATCGCGGCCGACACCTTGGACAACAGGCCGGGATGCTGCGCGACCAGATTGTCGTGCAGGTCGAACCCGCCCATCGAGACGAAGAAGACCTGGCGCTTGAGGCCGAGGGTCTGGCTGACCGAGATCATCCGCGCGACCATCTTCAGCTGGTCGGCCAGCGTGTTTCCCGAGGGAAAAAGCGGGAAATTGCCGCTCGGCGCACCGGCCAGCGCGCTGCTGAGCTGTGCCTGCACGTCGAAGGCGCGCTTGGTGATGCGGGCATGTTCGGTCGCCATCGCATAGCTCGACTCGGCGGTCATCACGCCGCGCAACGCCTCCAGCGCGGCGGACGAACCATAGAGCGTCTTGCTGTTGTTCAGCAGCGCGACCGGGCCGCCGGTGCCCACCGCATATTGGATCGCGGTCCGCCCGCTCAGATAGATGGCGTTGCCGCTGGTGTTGATGCAGGTCAGCGCGGCGGTGCCGTTGCCGTTCTGGAACACGTCGCCGATCCGCCCGCCCCAGCCGCTGGTCGCGCCTTCGGGGTTGGACGCCTGAAAGAAGCTCTGCTGGTCGTTGTGGCTGAACAGCTTGGGCGGCAGCTTGACCGTGCGGTTGGTATATTGGGTCTTGGTGGTCGGCTCGACCAGCGTACCGACGTTCAGCGCCACCGCCATCTTGCCCGCATCGAACAGCTGGCGCAGCTCGGACATGGCGGGCGACAGCGCATAGGCGCGGCCCCCGGGCAGCGCGGCCGCCGGGTTGAGGACGCTGCCCGCGAGCGCGTCGCGCTGATAGGCGATATTGGGGCGCGCGGCGCGATAGGCGGCGAAGCTGGTCTCGTCATAGGGGACCAGCGTGTTGGCATAGTCGTTGCCGCCATACAGGAACACGCACACCAGCGCCTTGTAGTCGGACGCGGTGGCGGCCGCCGCCTCGCCGATCGCGGCCAGGCTGGAGACGAAGGGGGTGGCGGTGCCGGCCAGGCCGAGCAGCGCGCTGCGCTTGAGGAAGGCGCGACGTGACTGGTCTTGCATCATGCTCATCACCGCAGGTTCAGATATTCGGGGGAGGCCATGGTCAGCAGGATGGCGATGCCGACCCGGTTGATCGAACCATCGCTCGCGGTCGCCGAGACGCCGTCGACCGCGCCGCGGATCGCCGCTTGCATCGCGCTCGACAATTGCCCGGCGGCGAGCACGAGGTTGATCTCGTCGACCAGCGCCTTGGAGTCGGCGGCGAGCGTCAGGATATTGGTATAGTCCGCCTTCACGTCGCCGATGCCGTTGGCGATCACGCCGTACATGAAGTTCACATAGCCGATCACCGTCTGTTCGTTGGTGATCTGGAACTCCGGCGCGACCAGCCCGCTGGTCGCGAGCGCGGTGCCCACGGGGGTATAGCCGGGGCGGTAGAAGTTGAAGACCGACGGGCTGCGCCCCTTGGTCTGGTTCAGCCGGGTGACGGCATTGGTGTCGCCGATCGCCCAGGCGTTGGAGGGTGATGTGGCACCGAAGGCGCGCGCCCAGTTGGTGAAGCGGATCACCGGTTCGCGCAGCTTGCCGATCGCGCCGCTGGCGGGGAGGGTGCGCGCCTCGCTGTCGAGCAGGATGGCGCGGATCACCGCCTTCATGTCGCCGCGCACGCCCTGGCCGTTATCGGCGAACTTGGTCGCGACCCGGTTGATATAGGCGGGGGAGGGATTGCTCGTCACCAATCGCTGGATCAGCTGTTTCGAGACGAAGGGCGGCACGTTGGGATGGGCGAAGATCGTGTCGAGCGCGCTGTTGATCGCGGCCATGCCGCCGCCGCTGACGGTGGTGCCCAGGAAATTGGAGGCGCCCGTCTCGTTCATGCCGGCATTGATGACCAGCGGGTTCAGGTAGCGCGGCGGCGCATCCTCGAAATTGGGATGGACCAGCCCGGTGAAGACCCGCGCCAGCCCCGACACATCGGCCTGGCTATAGGTCTCGATCGGCTGGCCCCCGCTCATCTTCAGCGAGCCGTCCATGTTCAGCTGGTACAGCCCGATGGTGAACAGCTGCATCAGTTCGCGGGCGTAATTCTCGTCGGGCTGGGTACCCGTGGTCGGGTTCGCCTTGCGGTTCTGGAAATAGGTGAGGAAGCTGCTCATCGCGAAGCTGGTCGTCACCGCGCCCATCAACTCGCGATAATTGCCGAAGGCGTTGTTCAGCAGGATGTCGACATAGGCGGCCATCGAGAAGGACCGCCAGGAGTTGATAACGCCGTCGACCCCGACGACGAAGATGTCGAGCAGCGCCATGCCGACCCGCTGGCGCAGCTGGTCGGGCTCGACGATAAGCTGCCGCCACATCGTCGGGTCGAACCCGTTCAGCTTGAAGCGGTTGATCTCCTCGGCATGACCATTGGCGTACAGCCAGTCATAATGGGTGATGGCGCGCGGCATCGCGAACTGGTCGGTCAGCCAGCCGTCATAGCCGCGCGAGACGACCGTATCGATCAGCGCTCGCGTCGCGCCCATCGTCGCTTGGGCCAGGAATCGGCTGGCCTCCATGGCGGTGGGCGGGGGGGTGACCACGACGATCGGGGCGGACGGTGTCGTGCCGCCGGCGGGGGTCGCGACCGACGTGCTGCCGCCGCCGCCGTCACCGCCGCCGCCTCCGCATGCGGCCAGCGCGAGCAGCGGTAGCGCTGCGCCCGTCGTCGCCACAGCGTCGCCGCTCCACTCGCCTGTCCGTTGACCCTGGTCGCCCGAGCCCGCCTCTGGCGAACCTGCGACGTAATCGTCCCACTTCGTCATCGCTCGTCCGTTCCGCTGTGATCGCCATCGCTGCGAACCACCGGCAAAATGCGGCGAGCGTGCCTAACGATCGGTGAAAGGGTTCCACCGTTCGTCGCGCAAGGGCCTCATCTGGCCGAAACGGCCATATCGTTGAGATTGCGTAACAAAAAGGGCCTCAGAGCGATGCTCCGAAGCCCCCGGGAAGATGGTTGGGCCGTCCGCGATCAGTGGATGCGCGGCAGCGTCTCGAACTGGTGATAGGGCGGCGGGCTGGACAGCGTCCATTCCAGCGTCGTCGCGCCGTCGCCCCACGGATTGTCGCCTGCCGGCTTGCCCGCGACCAGCGACCAGACCAGATTGACGAAGAAGATCACCATGCCAAGGGCCATGATCTCATAGCCATGGGTGGCGACCGCATTCCAGGTCGCATAGGCGTCCGGGTAATCGGGATAGCGCCGCGGCATCCCCTGCAGCCCCAGGAAGTGCATCGGGAAGAACAACAGGTTCACGCCCGCGAAGAACACCCAGAAATGCAGCTGGCCGAGGAATTCGTTATACATCTTCCCCGACATCTTGGGGAACCAGTAATAAAAGCCCGCGAACAGTGCGAACACCGCGCCCAGCGACAGGACATAGTGGAAGTGCGCCACGACATAATAGGTGTCGTGCATGTAATCGTCGATGCCGCCGTTCGCGAGCACCACGCCGGTCACGCCGCCGACGGTGAACATGAATATGAAGCCGATCGCCCAGACCATCGGCGTCTTGAAGCTCATCGAGCCGCCCCACATGGTCGCGATCCACGAGAAAATCTTGATGCCGGTCGGCACCGCGATGATCATCGTCGCGGCGGTGAAGTACATCTTGGTGTTCACGGAGAGGCCGGTGGCGAACATGTGGTGCGCCCACACGACGAAGCCGACCACGCCGATCGCGACCATGGCGTAGGCCATGCCGAGATAACCGAAGACGGGCTTGCGGCTGAAGGAAAAA